>JAFXOI010000001.1 GCA_017528825.1 Elusimicrobiaceae bacterium
ACCATGCCTAAAATATGATCACTGGCCGGAGTATTCTTCTCTCCGTAAAGTAGATACTCTCCCACAAAAGTGAAAAATCCCAACCCCATCACCAGCATTGCGTTGGCCCGCGGATCATATTGGCTAATACGTACCAGCTCATGCGCCAACACCGCTTCTAACTCGGTCCTAGACAATTGTTTTAAGGTCCCTCTGGACAAAATAATAGCCGACTTTTTAGGAGACATCCCCACCGAAAAAGCATTCATGGATTCATCTTCCAGTACATATAATTTGGGGGTTATCATACCACAACGGATGCACAAAGTGTTCAAGATTTCAAATGCTTCTTCATGCTCAAAGCAGGGCAATTCTTTGGCACGCACACATTCCAAAATAATTTGGTCGCCCTGTTTCCAGGCCTGCCACGCCCAAAAAATAGCCATCCCTATGCATAACGGCAACAGCCACAAACAAGTTTCATGCGCAGACACAAGTGCTTGTCGCCACAAATCACTCCAACTCCACACATTGGTATAAGAAATATACTTTAAGCAACCGAGCAGAAAATAGCCGCCGCAAACAATCAGCCAAATTGCCACAGAAAACGAGATAGGCAGACTGGCCGCCCACAAAACGCTGTTACGTTGGTTACGGCGAATATGTTCATAAGCTACTGCCATGGGTCAACCTCGCAGCACATCGGCGTCCATAGTGCGCAATTTTGCAATACGCTTAGAGGTAGGAGGATGCGTCGCAAACAAGCCGCTGATTTCTGAAAAAAGCCCCATTTTATCCAACGGATTGGCAATACACATAGCGGCCATGCTTGCATGCTGGTCTAATACTTCCACCCGCGGATCTTTTTCTATTTTTTCCAAAGCATTTGCCAAAGCTCCCGGATTGCGCGTCAGAAGCGCGGCTGAAGCATCCGCCTGATATTCGCGAGTACGGGAAACCGCCAAACGAATCAGCGGCGCGATCAAATATCCGTAAATAGCAAAGAAAATACCTAAAATAAGCAAAACCAAACGAGCACCGCCTTCATTTTTACTATTACGTGAAACGCGCGCTCTCAAGGCAGAACGGAAACACATTTCCGATAAAAAGGTAAAAAAGGAAATACCGGCTACTGTAATTAACATCAAACGAATATCTCGGTTTCTGATATGAGAAAGTTCATGGGCAATCACGCCTTCCAGCTCTGCCCGCTCCAAACGCCGCACAATGCCAACGGTCAGGGCAATGGAAGCATGCTCCGGGTCGCGGCCTGTGGCAAAAGCATTTAACGAATTGTCATTAATTAGATAAATTTGGGGTAGCGGTAACCCGGAAGTAATGCATAAATTTTCCACCAAGCGAAAAATTTCGGGCTGAGACTCCTTGGTTATTTTTAAGGCATTGGCTCCGCGCAATAAAAGCTGATCTCCAAAATAGTAAGAAATAATAATCCATAAAACAGCCACTACCCACAATACCGGTATTACGATACTGGCCATACGATTGGCACGCTCTAACGGAGTTCCCTCTCCCATATACGCCGCGCCACTGGTTTCATAGTAACTTTCTGCCGAAGAAATATCCGCTGTTTGTACGGCCAGATTGGTATAGCCGAACAGAAACAGATAGCCCAAAGCCGCAAAGGTGATCGGAAAAAGCAAAACAAGCAGCCACGTGCGCCGCTTGTTTTGCTCTATGAAATCATAAGTGGTAGGCACAACCTACTCCTAAAATTCTACTTTTACAGGTTGGCTGACAGCTGCTTTTTCTGCCTCATCCAATTCGAAGAAATCTTCTTTTTCAAAATGGAACATAGCCGCTACCACATTGCTGGGAAATGTTTCCAATTGATTGTTATAAGCCAATACATTGCCGTTATAAAAACGACGACCGGCTTGCAACTTATCTTCCGTGTCACGCAGTTCGCGTTGCAATTCCAAAAAGTTTTGGTTTGCTTTCAATTCCGGGTAATTTTCGCTGACTGCAAATAAAGATTTCAACGTACCGCTCAAGAAATTTTCCGACTTGGAAACGTCCTTCATATTCTCATGGGGTTCCATGGCCATATTACGCGCTTGGATCACGTTTTCCAAGGTTTCTTTTTCGTGTTTGGCATAACCTTTTACGGTATTGACTAAGGTGGGTATCATATCATAACGCCGTTTCATTTGCACTTCCACGTCACTCCACGCCTCTTTCACACGGTTACGAAGCGTAATAAAACGGTTATACGCCATGACAAAATAAATCGCTAACACAACTAATAGAACTAATACTATTCCAAGTCCAGCCATTGCTGCCTCCTATTGGTCCTGCTCATTATTTTTATGATTATTATACAACAAATACTTAGAGGTTTCATACAGGCCCAAAGCCATATTTTTCATATGCGTGTAGCGTTGGGGTTCTTCACTGGCTAAGTTACGGTTAAAATCCGGAGCTCCGAATTTATACAAACCGTCTTGACCGTCTACTCCCAAAATTTGATAATAATACTCCCCTTGCACAAAACCAATGGGGTGCGGAGTTTGTGCCCATGCATAAAGGAATGCACCGGGTTCATGTTTGTAGCTTAGGACATCCCGCCCGATAGAACGAGTCATATATCCGCGCCCTAACAAACCCATCACCGTCGGGACAATATCCACTTGGCTGGCCGTCTCGGTCACCACACGCGGTTTTTTAATCACCGGACCAGCCAAAATAAGCGGCACTTGGTGATTAATCAAGTTCAGTTCCACATACCCGCGCGGCATATTTTCCGATTCGGGAGCCGCTAATCCGTGGTCCCCAAAAATCACAAACAGCGTATTATGATAATAATCCGATTTTTCAGCCAGCTTAAAAAATTCATGCAAGAAATGATCCGACAAGCGCAAGGAGTTATATTCATCCACACTCACAAAACTGCGCTTGTGCACTTGTTCGTTCGTCAAGGTAGTGTTTGGTACAAATCCTGCATTATCAGCCGGAATGGTGTAGGGACGATGATAGCCGGCCGTTTGAATAATGGCCAAAAATGGCTTGCCTGTCTTATGCTGATCGGCCTCCAAAATACGGTTGGCCTCCCGGAACAAGTCCAAATCGGAAATACCCCACACATCGTTGCGGTGTTCATTTTGGAATTTGCCCTCTTCGTACATATGTACATGATCCAAATTATGCTCAATAACTCCGCGTATATTTCCCCAGCTGGAACTGCCGCCAATGAAATAATACTTTTCATACTCACGCAAAGCATTGGCCACCAAATGTTGATCTACAATGAGCGGATTGCGGGAGCTGGTTTTGACAGAACTTACATCGGGGATACCCGTTAAAGTGGCAAATACCGCACGCGCTGTGGCAGAAGTGGGCGTAAAGAAATTGGTAAACAAAATACCCTTATCTGCCAGTGATTTAACAAACGGCGTAGGGTCCAAATCCGGATTCGTAAAGGAGGATTTGTTCCATGCCAAAGATTCCATAAAAATCAGCACCACATTGTAATCTTTGGGCTGGGCAGACGAAGCATATTCCCGTTCATAATTAAGCGTCTCTTTGTTGGGGTGTTGCACCTGCAAGTAGGCCGCCACTTCATCGTAATAGTGACGGGCTTTGTTTGCATCGTAATCTTTGCCCATGGCAAAGCGATAAGTATCAAATAAGTTCAAGACCGGGTTTAAGGTTAAATTGCAGATAAAATTATTAGTGGAATGGTACGCATTACTCCAGCGTAGCGGATATTGGCTGATTTGTCCGAACATCAATCCCCCCGTTATCAAAAGACCTCCGAAAAACCAAGCCAAATTGCCTTTCCAACGGTATTTATCATCCCGGCCAAAGGCATAAGTCAATAATTTTTTGGTAAAGAAATATCCGATTACGGCCCATAACAAAAGGCCTAAAATAATCCATACAACCGGGTAGGTTTCCCACAACATTTGGGCGGAAATAAGGGCGTTTTCGGAATAGGTGAAAATGGAAGAAGTGACCCGCATGGAAATATATGCATAGTGTGCAAAATCCGTGAAATATATCAACATCAAAAGCATTTCAATTAGCGCATAAAACCAACAGACACCTTTTTTAATATACGAGGCTTTATGCCAAAAAGCGTAAACCGTTAAATATAATCCCAGTGGAATTGCTACTGCGCAGGCCAGGCGGGCATCAAATTTGGCACCAATATAAAATGTTTCCCAAAGCTCGTGATAATGTTCGGGCGTCAAAGCTCCGCGGTACACATACATAAACACCAAACGCAGGGCTTCAAATACGAGCCAATTGCCGAAGATAAACAAAGCATAGGACTGTATCCAGCGGGGAACTGCCAATTTTTTCATACACCCTCCTAAATATACTTATATTTTATCAAAATATAAAGAGGGCTAACCAAAAATAAACCCCGCTCGTTTGAGCGGGGTTTTAGATAAAAGTAAAATTACTTTTCTTTTGTTTCGGTCACTTTCATGCTTTCCAACTCTTCAATCAAACTAAGCAAAGTGGGTTGCAGTTTATTCACATATTCCTGCTCAAAAGTAGTTAACCGTTGTTCCATCCGGGCCACAATTTTGCCTAAATCAGCATTGTTTTTATCTTGTGCTAATTTCTGCTCTTCTAGTTTATAGTACAGCTCTTTCACCTTTTCTTTCAAATCCGTCACTTCCAAGGCAGAGGTGTTCTGCAAAGAGCTCAAAATGGACGCCCGAGAGGCAAACGCCGGTTTGGCTACCGTCATTACTGTTAAATCTTCTACCGGATAATCCAGGGACGTATCTTGCACCAAAACAGCCCGATATTTTGCTGTAAAATAAAACAGCAAAATAAAACAAACTACAAATCCGATCAATTGAAAAAGCATTGCATTTATCATAGTTATAAATATATTATCATATTTTCACTACTAATGAAGCAATTCTTTGCCGCCAACACTCTTTCTGGCGATATCCCTAAAAATATCATAGAATATAAGTAATGAACGAAGCCTTATTAAATACCTTATTTACACAATTTTCAGCTGGGCGTACTCCCGACCATACCGATTTCAACGCTTCTAAAATGTTTTCTCTTTTAGAAGACCCCTTTGGGATTTGGTGTTCCTTTCACGCCCCCCGAGAAGAGGCCGTGTCCGAACCCAATCAATATGAAAATCTAAAAGTCCGCACCGACCGCCACAACCGCGACAACTGGATACGGGAACATTTTCCCGGAGTGGAATTTATCACCGCGTCTAATGACACAGAGCGTTTTCGGGCCACTTTGCGTGCTATGATAGAAGGCAAACCCTCTATCGTGAATGCCTCTTTGTGGAATTTACCGAAAAATGTTTACGGGGCTGTGAATATGTTGCAACGCATGGAAGGCGGCAGCAGTGTGTTCGGTCCGTATTATTACCGCATCGTTCAGTTTAAACGCGCCCATGACTTAAAAGAACATTATGCTTTGCAGATTTCTTTGCTTAACAACATTTTGGCAGCGATTCAACAATTTACCCCCCGCTATAGCCGCGTGGAGCTCAAAGGTAAACACACAGACGTCGATTATACCGAACATGAGCAGCGCCTGATCAGAGAACTAGACTATTTCCGCGCCATACGCGACGGAAAAGCAAAACCGGAAGCCCACAAACCACCCAAAGCCGCCCATGCCCCGTGGCGGGTATATGCCAATAAAATTACCGCCCAAACGAAAGATTTACAAATGTTACCGCATTTGAGCGCAGAGATGCGTCAATGTCTAAAAATTTGCGGATTATTCAACACGGACGATGTGGCACGTGCCGGTTTGGCTACGCTACAAACTATTTTGGAAGAACCCTATGCCTCAGATGCTTACTATACCGCTCTTGCTTATTTGAAACAACAACCGGTCCTGCGGGCGGAAGGGCATTTTCCGCCGCCAGTCAAAGCCCATAACTTGTATTTTGACTTTGAAGCAACGGAAACTTTTACCAAGGAAAATACTTCCTTTGTGTACTTAATCGGCATTTGGGATAAAGAAGAAAATAAATATGTTTCCTTTGTTGCCAAAACACCAGAAGAAGAAATTAAGATCTTTGAGCAATTTTGTGATTATGTCAAAGATCCGGAAAATACCGCTCTGTATCATTGGACGGAATATGAAGTGAAGAAAATGCGCAAGCTCGCTAGTGAAAACAAGTGTGACGCTGATAAATTAAACCGCCTTATCGGCTTGTGTTATGATTTGAAAGTCGCAATAAATAATGCTTTCTACTTGCCGGCACCCAGTTTTTCGCTCAAGGCGGCCGCGCCGGCATTTGGTTTTCATTGGCGCCAAGATGACTGCGGTGCCATGGACAGCATGGTTTATTTTACCAATTGGCTTAAAACCGGAGATACCAATCTACTCAATAAAGTACTCATGTACAATGAAGACGATTGTATAGCCATGCTATACCTAGAAGAAAAACTCAAACAGGCAACTATTATTAAACCTCTATGAAAAACGAATTTGCTGTCTTGCAAGAATGTCTCTACACCGCCGGCAATATTGCCAAGCGGCATTTTGGCAAAGTGTCCTATCACTTAAAAGGACGCGACAATTTAATCACAAAAGCCGACGTGGCTTGCCAAAAAGCTATTTTGAAAATCATTCAGAAAAATTTTCCGCAACATGATTTTTTAGCCGAAGAAAACGGCCTGCGCAACACCGGCAGTCCTTGGCGATGGATTATTGACCCCATTGACGGCACTACCAATTTTGCCCACCACATGCCTCATTTTTCTACTTCTATTGCACTTGCGTATCAAAATGAGATTGTGCTTGGCGGTGTATATGATGCCAGCATGGATGAACTGTTTTTAGCTCGTAAAGGCCGCGGCGCTACGTTAAACGGCAAAAAAATACGGGTTTCTTCCGTCAAAAAAGTAGAGCGTTCGCTACTGGTCACCGGTTTTCCGTATGGAAAAGAAAAACGTATCCAAGAGCTGTTAAAACCTTTCGAAAATTTTCTTTTATCCTGCCATGATGTGCGCCGTTTAGGATCTGCCGCGCTGGATTTATGTTGGGTGGCGTCCGGACGATTTGACGGATATTGGGAAGATTCCTTAAATCCTTGGGACGTTTCAGCCGGAAAATTGATTTTGGAGGAAGCCGGCGGAAAAGTAACCCTTTACAACGGCCGTCCGTGGAAACAAGTGGAACAATTTGGACAACAACTTTTAGCCAGCAACGGACTGATTCACCGGCAAATGTGTGCTATAATAAAAAAGAGCACATCCCGTTAAACATTTTTGAGTGAGGCAACTATGTCTATCAGCGTGGTAAAACAATATAGCGTCTTTTTAATTAATGAGCCCGGTTCCTTAAAAAATTTTACTCAATTATTTTCTCACGAAAACGTCAACATCTTAGGCATTTCTTCTGACGTGCGTTTTGATGCGGCAGTAGTGCGGGTGGCCGTTAAATACAATGACGAAATCGGACACGCTTTAACCAAAGCAGGATTTACGAATGTAAAAGTCAATGCAATTTGCGTAGACACTCCGGAACGATTGGGCGTTATACGCGATATTAGCGATGTGTTACAAAAACAAAATTTGAACATCACCTCCATTTACGGAGCAGGCACACACAACGGACGCGCCCGGTTTATTATCGTGGTCAACAATATCACACAAGCCTTATCTGCCTTAGAAAGTTCCGGTTTATTTTGAGCGCTGTTTTGTGTGAAAAAGATTTTGCGGTTTGTACTAAAATTGAAGGAAATTACTGTTTGCAAGGAGATGTTTTATGAGCCAAATTCCTACGCCTCATATTAATGCCAAAGCCAATGATTTTGCAGAAACTATTTTGTTACCCGGAGACCCGTTGCGGGCCAAATTTATCGCGGAAAATTTTCTGGAAAATGCCAAACAAGTCACTTCTGTACGTAATGTACTGGGATTTACCGGCACCTATCAAGGTAAACCCATTTCCGTCATGGGAACAGGCATGGGATGCGCCTCTATGGGAATCTATTCCTACGAACTCATGCATTTTTATGGTTGCAAAAATTTAATCCGCATCGGCACTGCGGGCGCCTTAACACCCAAACTCAATGTCGGAGATATTGTACTGGCACAGGGAGCCTGCACCAATTCCAATTATGTAAAACGGTTTGGCCTGCCCGGCGATTATGCTTGTATAGCCAGTTATACTTTGCTGCGAAAGGCCGCCGATACCGCTGAAAAATTAGGGCTTCCCTATGCGGTAGGCAATGTAGTGACCTCTGACATGTTTTACGCCCCGCAAAAAGTAGCTCCTGCCGGTATGACGTGGGCGGATATGGGCGTATTGGCTGTGGAAATGGAAACGGCCGCGCTATATGCCAATGCCGCAGCAGCCGGGGCCAATGCACTTACCATTCTGACCATTTCCGATTCGGAATTTTCCGGCCATATTACCACGGCCGAAGAACGCCAAAACAGTTTTACCAATATGATGAAACTGGCCTTACAGCTGGCATAAAAAAGAATTTGCAAAATTGGACCAGTCTTTTTCATAAATGAAGGAACTCCGAGCATAGACTCGGAGTTCCTATTTTTGTAGTTCAACTTTTTAACAAGGTTTTTCAGTATTTATATCAAAGCAACTAAAACCTTCCTGCTTTAGTACTTTGCATATAGCTAATCCTGCCGTAGATTTAGCGGCACATTCATGATAGGTCCATTTAGAAGTAACTAGGTTGCCATGAACGGTTACGTAAAGAGTATTGTCATTTTTGCGTACCCAGATATGACTGGCATCAGCATCTGGTTCACACACCACAACGGAAGGACTATATCCTTTATTTTTCAAAGAAGCCATCGGCAATTCCACACTTAGTCCGCTTGCATCCTCATCAAAGTCATGACAACCCTCTGTTGGCACTCCATTTTCTAATACATATAATGCTAAAGCTTGTTTAGCATCCCGGATAAACAATAGTATTTCTGCCGCTCGTGCCTTGGCTACTGCTTTTTCATATTGCGGCAAAGCAATGGCTGATAAAATACCGATAATTAACACTACTACCAACAACTCAATAAGCGTAAACGCTCTGTTATTTTTTAACAACATAACAACCTCCTTTATTAATTTCTTAAATGCTACAAAAAAAAAACGGTGTCAAGTGTTTTGTGCAATACTTTTTCTTTCCGAAGAAAAAGTACACAAAAAGACGGTCGGCCAAGAAGCAAAAAAGAATCTGCAAACGGCTGTTTGATAAACTCGCTTTGCTCACACATATCAAACAGACTACCCCGTTTGCAGACTATTTTTTACTACGCTTCAAGGCCGATTTATAACAGCAACATGCGATATAGGTTGGGGGGCACCCTGACACAATCCACAATATCTCATGCTTCTGTCGGGCCAAGCCAGAACTATAAAAACTAAAAAAGAATTACAAATCCCCCTCGCACAACGAGGGGGATATTTATTTAGCAAGAACTCTCATTTGGGCAACGACAAAAACGGCGCGCGGTCCGGTTTTTGTTGGGTAGGCACCATCTCTATTTCTTCTACTAAAATAGAGGGCGTAATCACGGATACATTGCCCAAATTGACTGATTGTGCATCTGTTCCGGCCGCTGCGATATCACGCAAACTACGAGCGGTTAACCCGTCCAATTTGATGCCATATACAGCTTCTTTATGTCCGTCTGCCGTATAAATTCGTTCCGCTAGTACATAGGGGAAAGAATGGAAAATATAGCCATATTCTAGCCCCAACTCTCGGCAACGCTGCAATAATTTTTCTTCTAATAGTTTTGGGGACACGGCGCTCATTGGCTCAAAAAACACGTTCGTCACATCCGCACGCGGATAGGCACTTACAGAACGAGCATGCCCGTTACTGCGGCTTTGATCTTTAATTAAACTACGCATGGTAGGCAACATTTGCAACTTGCCATTTTCTACCAAATGTAATTCTTGGGCTTGTACGCCCTCCGCATCCACAGGCATAAATCCTGACAAAGGGAAATCTTGATACTGACGTGCTTGCGGGCGGTCAAAGACCTCAAACATCGGGCTCATCACGCGCATACCCACCTTGTCTTTGAACAGTCCGGCACTGGCATCGGTTTCACTGCGTGCGGAGAGTAATGGTTTGCTGTTACGGATATTTTTGATGAATAATTGTTGAAAAAATCCGGCAGCTGCCTCCGGCATAAACAGCACAGGACCGATATAAGGTTCCGCTTTCTTGGCTGTACGCTGTTGCGCTATCTGTTGTAAAAATTCCGTTGCTTTGGCACGGATGAATTCCTCTGCTTTATTAATGTCTACCGGTAGAGGATAGTTAGCTTGTAAATTTCGTTTATAGCCGTCTGTATTACGGAAGCTAGCTACTAAAATCACCTCATTAGTGGGAACTTGTATCTGGTAAAAATTTCCTTCACTATCTAGGAAATAGCGTGCGATTTGCCCCAATCGCACGGACACTTCATACTGTTCCAAATAATTCCGTTTTTTCCCTTCGGCAGATAATTCTTGCACCAAGGCTTCAAAAGGCGCCGCCGGATAAGGTTCAAACGGCCGAATCTCTTCCACATAAGAGGCGTGCGGAGCCGTTGAAAAATCGTTTGGTTCTTCGCCCAAGTTTTTACGTCTTCTGTAGGCCTCTTTCTTTTCGGCTAAATTGGAGGCTTTGATATATTCCAAATCAGTCAATTGCCATAAATTTTGGCGTAGGGCTTCTTCGCTATCTCCGCCCCGGCCGGAAAGCACCGTATAAGGATAACGATCATCCACAAATCCCGAACTATTATGTTTTTGATCTCCCGCATACATATAAACAGCCATCCCTACACCGGAAATAGGGTTCTGCCCCGAGGTTTTGTACAATTGCCCCATATCCGCCGAAAAGTTTTGTCCTTCTTGGTGAGCCACTCGATAGACAATGTAAAGAGGTTTTGCGCTTCCCTTTACGTGCAGATGCTTTTTTGTGCGATTCATCTCTGCCTGCATCGCACGGAAATATATATTATCAGGCAACTGCGTAGCGCTCACGCTCTGCACCAATAAACATAAGAAAAAAATTCCAAGCCACTTTTTCATTTATTTGCCCTCCTTTTTAAGCAATGGGGAAGGCAATACCGGCGGTTTGAAATCCCCTTTTTGTGTTTTTTCCATTTCCATTGACTGGAGTAGCAAGCTGGGCGCAATGTTCGTTTGAGGCACCCAACCACTTTCTGCCCCGCAACTGCCGTCAAAAACTGTATCATCATCCCCCACTGCCAACACTTTGTTGAAACTGACTAACGGGGTGCCCACTACATCAAGTCCTCGCACCAGTTCTCGGCGGCCGTCCGGATATACACGCCATAGCAGCTTGGCCTGTAATTTAAAACTTTGCGGCATAGAAGTACCCGTAAAAGTAAAACCACCACCCAAATCCTCCACAATAAATCCATAAGGTTTGCCTTGGCGTTTAATCTCTTCAAGCAATTGTTGTTCCAACTGTTCATACGGTACGGTTTGAGAAGCTGTGGTGCGCATAATGCCCATACGTGCCACCGCGCGACGCCCCGTTTCCCGACGGCCATGTCCATTGGATAAGGCAAAGCCATTAATAGGGCTGCTGGACATTAAAAAGTTCTTGAGTACTCCGTTTTCAATCAAAGTAACCGGACGCGCCTGCACGCCTTCATCATCATACAAGTAGTGTCCGCGCAGGGCGGTTCCGTTAAATTGTGTTAGCGTAGGATCATCCACAATCGTTAGTAAAGAGGAAACAACCGGTTGTCCCACTTTGCCTGTAAAGGTTTGTCCCTCCGAATCATCTTTTTGCCGATGACCTTCCAGTCGATGCCCCAATACCTCATGTACAAACACCGCTGCGGCTTTCCCTTTTAAGATAGTAGGGGCGTTCAGCGGTTCTCCTTCCGGGGCCGAAGTTAAGTCTGCAAGTTCCTGTAAAGATTGTTGTACATCTGCGGTCAATTGTTCGACGGAAGGAAGCTCCTCTTGTGAGAATACATTATAATCCTTAAATCGTTCTACCGTCATTCCATCAGCTGTTCGGTTGGATATACGATACATCAAACGCAACCGAGCGTATGGCGTTTTCAAGCGGGTCCCGCGGCTATCTACAAAATAACGGTGTCCTTGCGTAATACCGAATGAAAAAGAGCTGTCCAGTACATATTCCTTTCCAATGACTAATTTGGAAGCCTCTACTAATAAGTCTTTGATTTTTTCGATATCTACGGTTTGCAAATCCTGCTGATAACAAGCCGTTTGTTTGGGTGGGAACACAAAATCATCCGATTGATCTTTTGTTTCCGACATGGTGCGCACATTGGCTGTCACACGGCTATAATTTGCTTGTGCTTGTTCGACCGCTTTTTGCGTGGCTCGCCACCAAGCCAGCTTAAAAGATTTCGGATTTTCAATAGAAATCTGCGCCGCACTTTCTACTCCTGCCAAAGAAGTGTCTTGCCCTTCCCCTTTCAAGGCATGTGTATCATCTAATTGCAAACTGCCGGCACGGGCTTGTACTTCTGCATTGGACGTATAGGTATGATACTGTTGGATTACTCCGCCCAGTTCCACCGAAATGCCTTCATTTTCACCTTCCTGATAGGTATAAGATAAATAGTAAATAGGCGGCTTCTGTTTTTTCAAAACCGCAAAACTGCGCTTTAACTCCTGCTCCATGAACCGAAGCGGTACTTCTTGTTTAACATCACATACTGCCGGTGCGGCCCAACTTGCCACGGCATAACATATACATCCTAAAATTAACCATTTTTTCATAATCGCTTCCCACAATAAGATAGTGTTATTGTAGCAAAAACAGTCTTCCAAACAACTAAATATCCTTGTTGAGTTTGTGAAAGTAGTCCAAAATTTGATATGATAAAGCATAGTTTTATGCCGAGGTAGCTCAATTGGCAGAGCAACGGTTTTGTAAACCGTAGGTTGTGGGTTCGATTCCCATCCTCGGCTTTTTTCTTCGGATTTTGCGTGATTTCGTTGTTCCTCACTCGCTCGGATACCTCGGGTTCCACCCTTTTACAGTATACACTCGCTCGTTCGTGCCTAGAAATCTCAGCAAACTCCTGTGAAAAACTTACTCTTTAGCGTTCTTACATCCTCGGCTTTTTTCTTCGGATTTTGCGTGATTTCGTTGTTCCTCACTCGCTCGGATACCTCTTTTCTAACGGTCATTTGTTTTAACATAGAACCTCCAAAAACGACAATACTTTGAAAGGGCTATCGCATATTTGATAAACTCACTTTATGATGGCTTTATTCATTATTGTATTGATGCTGATACTCAATGCGTTGCTGGCTGCTTATGAAATGGCGCTAGCATCCATCGCGCGCACGCAATTGTCTATTTCCGTGCAGGAGAAAAAGAAAGGAGCTGAAAGTGCGCTCTATATGAAAGACCATATAGAAGGCAGTTTGGCTACCATTCAAATCGGCATCTCGTTGGTAGGCGCAATTGCCGCTGCCGTAGGCGGAGCAGATGCAGACAAAATCTTTACCCCTTGGCTACAAAACACGTTACACTTGCATCATCACCTGGCTCACATTGTATCTGTGATATTGGTAGTATTACCCTTAAGTTTTGTCACGATTGTGTTTGCAGAACTGACCCCCACAACTTTTGCGCTGAAAAACAAAGAATGGGTGGTTTTGTCCCTTTCTCCGTATATGCGTTACCTGTATAATTTTCTATTTCCTTTAGTGCGCATCATGGAAGACATTGTCGGCTTTTTAACTAAAAAAACACTACGCAAAAACACCGACCCCAAAGCCGCTCAAAAAATTGCCTTGGCAGATTTACGCGCTGCTGTATCTATCGCTTCCAACTCCCGTTTATTTACCCAAGCGGAGGAAAAAATTGTGCTTTCCAGCGCGCAGTTCTGCGTGCGAAAAATTAAAGAAATCCAAGTGCCTTTGGACCAAGTCTACATGCTATACGCGCAAGACACTATAGCAGACACTTTCATCAAAGCCCACTTGGATATGCACACCCGCTTTCCGGTCTATGAAACACCGGAGGACCGACAAAGCATCATCGGTTATTTGAATTTTAAGGATATTTTCAATGCCACGAAAACAGCCGCGTCCGGAGTTTCCCCCACCACGCGCTCTATCTTGCGCCCAATCATGCGTTTAGATGAAGATACTCCGATCTCTACCGCCTTGCAACAACTCATGAAAGCCAAGCAACATATTTGTCTGGTGACCGATGACGAACAAATTACCGGTATTTTAACGTTGGAAGACATTTTTGAAGAATTGGTGGGTGAAATTGAAGACGAATATGATTTCTTCCCGGCGTATATACGTCCGTTTGGTAACGGTTTAGTGGTCAGTGCCACGGCCCGTATACAGGACGTTTTCAAAGAATTAAATATACCGATTCCTGCAGATATCCCCGCTCAGCAAACTGCCCAACAATGGGCCGAACAACAGGCCGGACACGCACTGGTCTCCAGCGAAACCGTTTGTGCTAACGGGCTGCAGGTGGCTGCCCGCAAATTCCGCCGGCGCAAATTGATGGAAATGTTGGTAACGAAATTGTAATACTTCTGCTGTAGAAAGTTTGCGGAAAATTAGCCTAAATTTTTCCATTGGCTTTTAAGCTGTAGTGCTCGCCTTTTCCAATGATAATATGATCATGTACGGTAATGCCAAACAAAGCGGCCGCACGGGCCACATCTTTGGTCATGGCCACATCGTCCATGGACGGCGTTGGATCTCCGGAAGGATGATTATGCACTAAAATAACAGCCGAGGCTTTGGCAGTAAGCACATGCTCTACAATCTGACGCGGTGTAATGCTGATTCGGTCTAAGCTACCACGACAAATAATCTCCGTTCCTATCACGGTATTACGCACCGATAAGTAGATCAATTCCAAACATTCTTCGCTATGGCCTGCTAAGGAGGCTTTGCAATAATTCAAAACTTCTTCCGGCGTATGAATAACTGCTTTTTCCTTTACTTCATCCAAACTATATTTTTTGAACACATCGCGAATGAGTTTCAAAAACAGAGCGCTTTGTTTTCCGATACCGGGCACGGCACATAATTCCTCTAGCGGAGCATCCAAAACAGCCGAAAGCGTACCAAAACGCTTCAGTAGCGCCCACGCTAGCGGTTTGGTGTCTCGCCGTGCGATACAATACGTCAGCAACAACTCCAGCGTCTCATGATCTAAAAAATGATCCAGCCCGCCGGAAGCAAATTTCTGGCGGATACGCTCTCGGTGTCCCATATAAGAAGGTTTTTCCATGTCCCCCATAATTTAATTATATGTTTTTTCTGTACTATTTTTAATGCTAGAATAAAAAGAAAGTTTTATTTTGTCTTTTGACAGGAGTTGATATGGCTTTGAAAATAGCGGTTATCGGAGGCGGTCCTGCCGGATATCCGGCCGCACAAACAGCGGCTCGTTTGGGAGCGGAAGTTACTTTAATCGAACAAGCTCAATTGGGCGGTGTGTGTCTGCATTGCGGGTGCATTCCTTCCAAATCTTTGTTGGATGCCGCCCACCGCTTAGACATTGCGCGTGATATTTCTCGCTTCTTAGAGGGAGATCTGACTACTCTGCCGGCAGTTTCGTGGAAGAATATTCAAAAAAGGCAACAAACTGTTACCCAAAAATTAGCTACCGGCGTGACGGCTCTAATGAAACAAGCCAAGGTAACCGTGTTGCAAGGTACCGCCTCATTTATGGATGCACATACTTTAGCGGTACAAACGCCGGAAGGGGCACAAACCGTAGCCTTTGACAAAGCCATCATAGCTACCGGTTCGCAAGCATTTATCCCCGCCCCGTTTGACCAATTATCCGGTTGTTTATATGACAACAGTACGATTTTTCAATTGCCCGCTCTACCCAACAAGTTAGTAATCGTTGGAGGCGGAGCAATTGGCTGCGAAATGGCTACTTTTATGGCGGCTTTGGGAGTGGAAGTGCATTTGATTGAAATGCAACAAAGACTACTACCCGCCATGGATGAAGGGTTGGCCCGCGTAGCAACTAAATCCTTACAAAAACGCGGAGTACATATTTTAACCGGCCAAGCCGTTACGCAGGCCCGTATAGAAGGAAAACAAGCCATCCTTACATTATCAGACGGTTCTACCCTAACTACTCCGGCCGTATTAGCCGCTATTGGACGCTCTTGTGATTTGACCGCATTACATCCGGAGCGCGCAGGTTTAACATGGAACCGCAAAGGTTTACAAAACGTCAATCCGATTAATTTACAAGTAGCTGACCACTTGTACGTCGCCGGAGATGTCACAGGCCTGTGCTTATTGGCGCACGCCGGTACCCGTCAGGGTATAGTAGCCGCACAAAATGCCTGTGGTCAATCTGCTGTTTATAACAATGCGCTTATTCCAAATGCAGTTTATACCTTCCCCGAATTGGCCTGCGTGGGAATGAGCAAAGCCCAAGCCCAAGCACAAGGGATTGCAATCAAACTCCACAAATCCTATTTGTTAGCAAACGGTCGGGCACAAACAATGGACGAAACCGAAGGTTATGTGGAACTCATCAGCCAGGCCGATACCGGTAAATTATTAGGGGCCAACTTGGCTTGTGCCCACGCTTCGGAACTACTCAGCGCATTAACCGTAGCGGTGGAAGCCGGTCTGACTATTTCGCAACTCAGACAGGTCGTATTTCCGCACCCCACTTTAAGTGAGGCCATTGGGGAGGCACTCGCTAAATGAAGCGGTCAATCGCTATTGTCTTGGTACGCCCGCGCGACCCCAATAATATCGGGGCCGCCGCCCGTGCAATGGCAAATTTTGGACTGAGTGATTTGCGCGTAGTAGAGCCGTATGAACCCTCTTGGCGTACCGCAGTCAGTGCCGTGGGAGCCGCTGATATTATGCAAAAAGCGCACTTGTTTGATACACTGCCGCAAGCCTTAGCCGATTGTACGGTCACCGTGGCAACAACGGCACTTAAAAACCGTCGCTTAAATGAAAAAATTGTAACACTACCCACATTCCCTGACTGGATCAACACACAACCGGCGGGTAAATTGGCTATTGTATTTGGAAATGAAAAAACCGGCCTTTCCAATGAAGATATTGAATTATGTAGTGCCGCCATGCATATCCCCACCACAGCCAAGCAACCTTCTATTAATTTAGCGCAAGCGGTTATTTTAACTTGTTATGAACTGGCCCGCGGACAAGTGCCCCCGCGCGGCAAAAGCGCCCTCAAAGCGGCTACTTTTTCGCAAGTGGAATTGGTGATTGACGAATTGGAAGGGCTCACGCAATACGTACACTTCAAACAAGACTATACCGTCAAGCAACGCAAAGCCATTTTACGCAAATTAATACAGCGTGGCGAACTGTCCAAAGGAGATTTGTTTTTCTTAAAGAAATTTGCGGCACATATTCATGGAACATTAGCCCGTAAATAAACGGGCTTTTTTGTGCCCGCTGATACGTGCGAAAATGTTACAATATAACCAAGCAAGGA
Source organism: Elusimicrobiaceae bacterium (assembly GCA_017528825.1). Taxonomy (NCBI): domain Bacteria; kingdom Pseudomonadati; phylum Elusimicrobiota; class Elusimicrobia; order Elusimicrobiales; family Elusimicrobiaceae; species Elusimicrobiaceae bacterium. The sequence continues at coordinate 17,420 of JAFXOI010000001.1, forward strand.
GCAATCATGCAACCGAACATATTAGTCATTAATCCCGGCTCTACCTCTGATGATATCGGTTATTACCGCGGATCCGAAACGGTATTTGAGGTGACGGTTCGCTATTCACAAACCGATTTAGCCCCTTACGAAGGGAAAAATGTAACCGAACAACTACCCTTGCGCAAAAAAGTCATTTTGAATTATTTAGACGATCACCATATTCCGTTAACGGAGATCCATGCCGTCATCGGTCGTGGCGGATTTATCCGCTCCGTAGAAGGCGGTGTGTACGAAGTTAATGACCAAATGGTATCCGATTTAGAAACCGGCCGATATGGCGGCATACATGCTTGCAATTTGGGGGGCATTTTGGCGCGTGAAATCGCCAAAGATGCTCACTGCCCCAGTTTTATTGCCAATCCGGTCGTCATTGATGAAATGCAACCGATTGCCAAATATAGCGGTATGCCCGGCAATCCGCGCATATCCATTTTTCATGCCTTAAGCCAAAAACGGGTAGCCCGTTTAATTGCCGAAAAATTAGGGCATACATACGAAGAAATTAATTGCATTATCGCACATGGTGGCGGGGGCGCTTCGGTAGGCGCGCACAGACATGGCAAAGTGATTGATGTGAGCCACGGCTATGAAGGCGATGGCATCATGACCCCCCAACGTAGCGGCGCAGTGCCCTGCTCCAAGCTGGTGGAAATGTGTTTCTCCGGGAAATATACCCAAGAGGAAATCCGCCTTATGCTACGCGGCAAGGGCGGTTTAGTCGCTTACACTGGAACGTACGATATTAAAGAGTTGGAAGAATTTATTAAAACCGGGCAAAAACGCCCCGGCTCACTAATCCATTGTACCCCGGAGCAAGCCAAAGAAGCCTTAGATGCCATGATTTATCAAATGGCTAAAGAAATCGGTGCTATGGCTGTGGTGCTGGAAGGAAAAGTAGATTTTATTGCTTTAACGGGCGGACAAATGTATAGCAAATATATTCCGCCTGAAATCGGGCGGCAAGTGGGGTGGATTGCCCCTATTTATGTGTTTCCGGGCAGCGAAGAAAAAGATGCCCTGCGCGACGCAGCAAGCCGCGCTTTGGAAAATCCCTCTATAGTAAAACATTATTCGTAAAGGAGTCATAACATGAAGTTTAAGAGTTTTGAAGACCTGATTAATCAGGTAAAAGGAAAATCAAATCGTGTCGTCGTCCCCGGCGCCAACAATTCCGAGGCGTTGCAAGCCATCAAAATGGCAGACGAAAACGGCTTGATTTCTCATGGTATTTTAATTGGTCCTATCGCCCAAGTAAAAGAAATGGTGAAGAAAATCGGATTGCCGGAAGAAAAATTCGATTTCATTGATTGCGAAGATGTCCCCACCATGTGCAAATTGGCCGTAGATCAAATTTTGGCCGGAAAGGGTGATTTCCTGATTAAAGGATTAGTAGATACAAAATACTACATGAAAGCTATTTTGAACAAAGAAGCTCATTTGGTTCCGGAAGGTGCTTTGTTGTCTCACTTCGTTTTGTATAGCACCCCGAAATATCACAAACCTTTTGCGGTTACGGACAGTGCTGTAGTGATTGCTCCTACGTTGGAACAAAAAGCTAAAATCATTCAAAACGCCGTCAACACCATGCACAAATTGGGCTTAGAAACTCCTAAAGTGGCTTGCGTGTGCCCGGTAGAAAAAGTGAATGAAAAAATCCCCAGCACCGTAGATGCCGCCACGTTAGCGCAAATGAACGGCGAAGGGAAAATCACCGGTTGTGTAGTGGAAGGACCTTATGATTTTTATATTTCCATGTCTGCCCAACGCGCTGCTGAAAAAGGAATCACGGGCAAACAAGTAGCCGGTGATGCTGATATTTTGATGTTGCCGGACTTGGACGCGGCCAACCCGCTTTATAAAGCCTTAGCTTTCTTCGGCGATCACATGGAAGCGGCGGCTGTACTGGTCGGTCCGAAAATTCCCGTCATTTTGCCCTCCCGCGCAGATGACCCGAAAGTCAAACTCAACGCTATTGCGCTGTGCTCTTTCTTAAAAGATCAAAAATAACCGTTTAGGAGGCCGGACTATCCGGCCTCCCTTTCTTTTATGTACGAAAAGTTTCTTGCGTTTCTAAATCGGCATTACCGCCGGTATCACGATGTATTATTTTATATTTTCACCTTGGGAATTATCGCTGTTACCACGGTAGTGGCCGTTCATATCTCCAAACAAAAAGATAGTTTAGATTTACAAAATTCTTATATCAAAGAGATTGCCGTTTCCCAATTTACAATTCAAGAAAAACCCATTTATATTGCTCTACAGGAATTAGGACTCACCAACCGCGAAGTGCTAAATATCGTAGAAAAATTAAATTCCGTAACCGATACCCGCAAACTCCAGCCGGCAGACACCTACTCTATTTCCACTACTACGGACGGTCGCTTTGCGATGCTACTGCTTCATAAGGGGCTCAGTCACTATTATGTGGCTGATGTGGCAGGACAATTAGTAACCGGTGTATCGGATATGGAAGTAAAAACCCGCGTTAAACATACAGCCGGAAAAATTGAAGGGTCGCTTTTCCAATCTATGCTCAAAGACGGCATTACCACCTCGCTGGTATTGGACTTGACCGATGCTTTTTCTTGGGCAATTGATTTTAATACGGAAACCCGCAACGGCGATGAATTTGCCGCCGTGTGGGAAGAAAACTATACGGCCGATGGCACCATTACCAGTCAAGAACTGGTAGCCGCCTATTACAAAGGCCAAGCGGCTGGGGAGCATTACGCTTTTTACTATGAGGATGAATTTTTTGATCAGACCGGCAAAATTAGCAAAAAAATGTTCTTAAAATCGCCGATTAGCTTCCGCGGGGTGCGTATTACGTCGCGCTTTAATCCAAGTCGTATGCATCCCATTTTACGCATCCGCAGACCGCATTTAGGAATTGATTATGCCGCCCCTGTCGGCACGCCCATTCAAGCAGTGGCCGACGGAGTAGTAACCTTCGTAGGCACTAAAGGCGGCTTTGGGAAATACTTGGAAATACGTCACGCCAATAATTATGTTACCTCATACGGTCACTTAAGCCGCTACGCCGCCAAGGCCAAAAAAGGCAATAAGGTCAAACAGGGCGATACCATCGCTTACGTCGGATCTACGGGGTTATCTACCGGTCCGCATTTAGATTTTCGTATCAAAGAAGGCAATAAATTTGTAGACTTTTTAAAGATGAAAAATCGCAACTCTGCGCTACGTTCCATTACCCAAGAACAGCGCGAGGACTTTGAACAAGTAAAAGCATTGTATTTGAAATCTTTACAAGAAGCGCGAACCGACGCCCATTTGCCTCAATTGGAAGCGGCCGCGCAACAGGAGTCAATATGAAAAAACGTATTGCTTTAACCGGGGGCCCCAATGGTGGCAAGACCACAGCCTTATCGGTACTCAAAGAAACATTTGGAAATAAAATTGAACTGGTGCCGGAAGCCGCAACGCTGATTTTCAGCGGTGGTTTCCCGCGCAAAGACGGCAGCCGCCCTCATGTAGAGGCCGCTCAACGCATTATTTTTTACACCACTCAGCAATTAGAAGAGCTGGCTATGAAAACCTCTGCGGCTGATTTGATTATTTGCGACCGGGGTACTGTGGACGCGGCGGTGTACTGGCCCGGCGGCATTGATGCGTTCTTTGCCGATATGGGCACTACGCTTGATGAGCAATTGGCCCGTTACGATGCGGTTATACACCTTTCCCCTCCGCTTAAGGCCGAGTTCTACCAATCTACCAATGTGCGTACGGAAAGTTTGGCTGAGGCTTCTGCCATTGACCGTAAGATTATGAAGATTTGGGAACGCCACCCCAACCGCATGGTCCTGCCCTCTATGGAACATTTCTTCCAAAAAGCGGGCATCATCAAGAATTTTATTGAAACATTAATTCCTCAGGAGAAAAAATAATGAGTAAAAAGAAAATCGTTTTAACCGGCGGCCCCAGCGGCGGCAAAACAACTGCCTTATCTATTTTGAAAGAAACTTTCGGCAGTAAGATTGAAATCGTGCAAGAAGCGGCCACGCTGATTTATAGCGGCGGTTTCCCGCGCAAAGACGGTAGCTCTGCTCATGTGGAAGCGGCCCAACACATTATTTTTTATACCGTACATCAATTAGAACATTTGGCCGATGTTACCAGCAATGCACAACTCATTGTGTGTGACCGCGGCTCTATTGACGGAGCGGTGTATTGGCCGCATGGACCGGAAGATTTCTTCAAAGCCATGGGCAGCAGCTTAGAGGCCGAACTGGCCCGCTATGATGCTGTATTACACTTATCCCCTCCGCCGCAAAAAGATTTTTACCAGTCCACCAATGTCCGCACTGAAACTTTGGAGCAGGCCTTGGAAGTGGACCGAAAAATTTTGAAGATTTGGGAAAAGCACCCCAATCGCGTTATCGTGCCCGGCAAAGAACACTACTTTGAAAAGGCCGAAATTATCAAAAATTTTGTAGAGAAATTACTGCAATAATTTTACAAGTAGGAGTTTAACTTATTATGTGGAACCCATTCAAACGCAAAAAAACTACGCCGGAAACTGCGGCGTCAACTGCCCCTGTTTCTTCGGAAAATAAAGCCAAGAAAAAGGAAAGCATTGAGGAGCGCTTGGAAAAAGAACTAGACGCTCTGCCGGCAATTTTCAAAAACAAATTAAAAGATCCGCAAGTCAAACAACGTTTCATTGACATCGCCAAACGTATGGAAAAAGACGGAGTAGACTTCAAAAGCATTCGCCAAATGAAGAAATGGATGAAGGAACACGAAGCGGAACTAAAAGCCGAACAAGCCGGCAATATGCCCAAGGTGGAAACGGTAGTACATGATGGCCCGCGCATCGGCCGCAATGACCCGTGTCCGTGCGGCAGCGGCAAGAAATACAAGAAGTGTTGCGGCAAAGACTTATAAAATAAAAACCCCCGCTCCTGTGAGCGGGGATTTTATTTTAGATTAAAAGTCTTATTTTTGTTCTGCTGTTTCCGGCAAAGTCACCGTTTCTTGCGGCGTTACTGTCTCTTGTGGCGTTACCGTCTCCGGAGCAGGTTGGCTTGCAGGGGTAACTGCGTTGTTAGCCGCTTCTTGTTCTTGGCGCAGTTGCTCTTCAAAGGGACCAAAGCCGCATTTCTCATCCCAGCCGCCGCCTAATGCTTTAGACAAATTCACCAGTCCTACCAGTTCGGCTTGGCGTGCCTGCGCTAAAGACATTTCTGCTTGTAACAGATTACGTTCCACGTCTAACAATTCCATGGTGCCAATCAACCCTGCATCTTCTTGTTTTTTAGTCAGTTCATAACTGCGACGCAAGGCCTGCGTTTGTTTCAAACGAATATCAAACGTCTCGCGATTAATTCGATTGGCATTGAGAGCATCTAACGCTTCTTTGAAGGCAACTTGTACTGCTTTTTCATATGCCGCGAGCATCTCTTCATATTTTGCCTTAGCGGCACGGTTTTGTGCTATTAACTTGCCTCCGTTAAAAACAGGTTGCATGGCAGAAGCACCGATTGCCCATATACCGTTAGTACCGCGGAATAATTGTCTCAAATCATTGCTGGCATATCCGGCCGCACCGGTCAAAGAAATATCCGGGAAATACGCCGCACGCGCCGCACCGATACGGGCATTAGCCGCAATTAGTTGTCCTTCGGCACTTCGCACATCGGGGCGATTGGCTAAAAATTGGGACGGCAACCCTTGTGGCACTTCCGGCACTACAACTACGTCACGTAAGTGCCCGTTGCGGGGCTTATCTTTTTCCATAATTTCCCGCGGACTGTCTCCTACTAATACCGCTAAGGCAGTCTCTGCTTGGCTGACTTGCAATTCCAACTCCTTAGCAGAAGCCGCCACAGTGTACATATCGGCTTCCACGCGGCGCAAATCCACTTCCGCAATCACGCCGGCCTCATAGCGGCTATTGTAAATACGCACACTTTCCAATCGGGTTTCTAAGGTTTTGTTGGCAATTTCTAGTTGAGCGTCCAACATCCGCAACGTGAAATAAGAGGTTGCCACCTGCGCCGTCAAAGATAAAAGCACCGTGTCTTTGGCCGTCATTGTGGAGAGCAAATCGGCTTTGGCCGCTTCGCTTAAGCGACGATATTTTCCCCACAGATCCAGTTCAAAAGAGGCTACCACCGTAGCGGTACTAGCCGTCTGCCCAGAACCGTAATAATTGCCGGCTCTGCCACTACCTGCCTGCAAGCCGATTGCCGGCAACTGATCTGCCACCGCACTGGTCACCCCGGCACGGGCTTCTTCTACGCGGGCAATGGCTTGGCGCAGATCCCGGTTATACTGTAAGGCTTGTTTTTCCAAACGGTTCAAATCGGCGTCTTCAAACATTTCCCACCATTGATAATTTTGAAACACGCTAAAATTCTCGCCACTATTTTGGGCAGGCAAGTCTAACTCCGGCCGTTTATAATTCGGCCCCAGCATACAACCGCTGAGCCACAAAGTACCCGCCGCTATGGCTATACATTTTCTAAATGTCATGTACTATTTCCTCCTTCTCTTGGGCCGATTTTTCTTTAGCAGAGATTTTTTCTTTACGACCACCGGAAATAATGTAGAAAAATACTGGCACGAACATGGGCGCGATTACCGTCGCAGCCAACATACCAAACACCACCGCCGTTCCGATAGCATGACGGCTGGCCGCACCGGCTCCGGTGCTGACAGCAAGCGGCACACACCCTAAAATAAAAGCCAGTGAGGTCATCACAATAGGCCTAAAACGCAAGCGAATAGCTTGCACGGCAGCATCATAGGCGCTGGCCCCTTGCTCTTTAATCATCACCGCAAATTCTACAATCAAAATAGCGTTCTTAGCGGCTAACCCTACCAAGGCCACCAAGGCGATTTGGAAGTAAATATCGTTATTCAGTCCGCGCATCCACGTACCCAACAAGGCCCCAAACATACCAAACGGAACTGCCAAAATAACCGCAAACGGAAGGCCCCATTTTTCATACTGGGCCGCCAAAATCAAGAACACCACCAACATCCCCAGCAAAAGTGCCATCGTTGAGGAGCTACCGCTAATAGTTTCTTGATAAGTAGTACCCGTCCAGGAAAGGGTGAAATCTTCTCCCAAAGTTTCTTTAGCAGTTTCCTCCATGGCAGTAATAGCTTGGCCGGAGCTGTATCCGCTGGCAGGCGTTGCCATTATTTTGGCCGCAGGGAAAGCATTAAAACGTTCCACCATGTCTGGTCCTAAAGTGGGAGTTAAGGTGATAAAAGCCGCCAGCGGAATCATATCCCCCGCCTGCGAACGAACATAAATCTCTCCCAACTGTTCCGGACGCGCGCGGAAATCACCTTCTGCTTGCATCATAACCTTAAAGCTGCGGCTGAATTTTGTAAAGTCATTTACATACGCTGTACCGAAAGTCCCTTGAATCGTGTTATAGAGTTCCGACAGAGAAACATTCATCGCCATCGCTTTAATTTCATCTACTTTCAAATCATACTGCGGGGTAGCCGCCGAGAACGTAGTGCTTACCTCTTCCAACTCCGGTCTCTTCTTAGCAGCGGCAATAAATTCACTTACTTTAGCAGACAAAGCCGCACTACCGCTTCCGGCACGATTTTGAATATATCCTTCCAAACCACCGGTCGTACTCATCCCCATTACCGGCGGCGGGTTAAACGGCATCACTACAGCTCCGTGAATTTGTCCCGTCCCCATTTTGCCAATCGCCGCTACCGTACCAAAGGAGGATAAGGCCTCCGTTTTGCGTTCCTTCCACGGCTTTAATGCCACGAAGGAAGAAACAGAACTGCTTTTCATGGTACTACTGAGCATGTCATAACCGGCAAACGTGAATTCTTCTTGTACGGCAGGTTGTTTCTCGATAATTTGCTCTAATTGTTTGGCCACCTCTTCAGTACGACTAAGAGCACTGGATGGATCTAACATCGTAGCCACCATGAGCATCCCTTGGTCTTCATCGGGTAACAATCCGCCCGGCACCAATTTGAAAAGACCGGCAGCCGCTCCCCAAATGAGCAATATACTTAGTAAAGCCACCGGAAGCCGACGGATAAAGAATGCCGCCACGCCCGTATATTTTTCAGTCATCTTTTCAAACCAATTATCAAAACGGAAGAAGAAACCGCTTGTTTTGGGTTTCATTTCTCGAAGTAGTAACGCACACAAAGCAGGCGTCAGCGTAAGGGCTACTAAACCGGAAATAACAACAGACACGGCAATCGTGATAGCAAACTGCTGATACATCACTCCGGTAAAACCACCCATAAATGCCACCGGCACAAACACGGAACACAACACCAGCACAATGGCCACAACCGGACCGGTTACTTCGTCCATTGCTTTGATAGTGGCCTCTTTGACCGGCAAATGTTCCTCATGCATAATACGCTCTACGTTTTCAATAACCACGATAGCATCGTCCACCACAATACCAATCGCCAGTACTAGTCCAAACAACGTAAGGGTATTAATAGAAAATCCTAACAACATCATTCCCGCAAAGGCGCCTACAATAGAAACCGGCACTGCCAAGCACGGAATTAAAGTAGCCCGCCAATCGTGCAAGAACAGATACACCACTAAGAACACCAAAATCATCGCTTCAATTAAGGTATGAATAACTTCTTCAATAGAAGCATTCACGAATAATGTGGTATCGTAAGCCACCTTGTATTCAACACCGCTGGGGAAATTTTTGGCCAGTTCATCCATCCGTTTAATTACCGCTTGTTCGGTGGCCACCGCATTGGCACCCGGCGAGAGGAAGATCCCGATAGGAACTGCGGGTTTTCCATTATAAGAACCGGAAAACTCATAGGTTTGGCTGCCTAACTCCACCCGCGCCACATCTCTTAAGCGTAGCGAAGTTCCGTCCGGATTAGCCCGTAAAATAATTTCCTCAAACTCCGCCGGATCTTTTAAGCGGCTAGGGGCTACGATGGTGTACATTCTATCTACACTGGTCGTCAAGGGAGGTTGTCCGATTTTACCGGCGGCACGCTGTGTATTTTGTGCTTGCACCGCTGCCATCACATCACTTACAGACAGTCCCAACTGACTCATAACATCCGGTTTAAGCCAAATGCGGATAGAATAATCATTGGCAGACATTACCTGCGCGTCGCCCACCCCTTCAATACGTTTCAAATCGTCTACCACGTTGACCAAAGCATAGTTTCCAATATAGGTGGTATCATATACGCCGCTGGGAGAGTACATAGCAATTAACAGTAAAATGGCGGAAGATTTTTTCTCCACTCTTACCCCGTAACGCCGCACGTCTTCCGGCAAGGAAGTAGTGGCGGCCTGCACGCGGTTATTCACGTTAATCATGGCTTGATCCGGATCTGTTCCTACGCTGAAATAAACCAGTAAATTCATATCCCCGTTGGCGGCGGAAGTAGAGTTCATATACAACATATCTTCTACCCCGTTGACTTGCTGCTCAATAGGAGCCGCCACCGTATCGGCAATAATTTCAGGGCTGGCTCCCGGATATTGAGCCGATACCTGCACGGACGGAGGAGTTAAATCCGGATATTGTTCAATCGGAAGCGAAGTGATAGACACAATACCCGCCAATAAAATCAGCAAAGAAATAACTGTGGAAAAAATGGGGCGATTAATAAAAAATTTAGAAAACATATCAGCCTCTTATTTCTTATCGGTAGCAGTATCTGAGGGAGCTTGGCCGTTTGTCAGCGAATTTGGCAAAACTTGTTTATCCCCTTTTTCGTCCTGCTCCAAAGCCTCTTCCAAGGTGTCTATGTTCACAGCCGTAGTGGTACTGGGTACGGTCTGCTTTGTGGCGGAAATTGGTAAGGAAAAATCTTTTGCGCTTGGAGATACTTTCATATCCGGACGGATTTTAATCAATCCTTCCGATATAATTGTCTCCCCGCCTTTTAATCCTTCTGTTACGATATACAAATTATCCTGCAACTGTACCTTTACCGGTTGCGATTTGACCGTATTATCAGCTTGTACAATATACACCAAATCCCCCGCCGGAGTGCTTAAAACGGCAGAAGAAGGAACCAGTACGGCTTCCTTATATACGGTCCCAATCAAGCGCACTCTTATAAACTGTCCCGGCATCAACATCCGCTGATTGGTCGGATTTGGAAATTCGGCCCGTATTGCCAAGGAAGAAGTCTTAACATCTTCCGTGCTGTCGAAGAAAATGATCGTTCCTTTTTCCGGATAGACCCGTCCGTCTGAAGTGATAGCCTCCACATAGACCGGATTTTCTCCGGTAGTGTCTAAAACGATGGTACCTTCTGTGTATCCTTGTGCCATTTTGTAAAATTGAGAGCTAGGCATAGAGAAGTTAACCCACAAGGGCTGGATTTGCACCATCGTGGTAAGTAGCCCATTTCCCGCCGGAGAAACCAAACTACCCACAGATTGTGCTTCCTTACCTGTAATCCCCGATATAGGGGCTAATACTTTAGTATATTGCAAATTAATTTTCGCATCACTTACGCCGGCCTGCGCCACTTTTACCGAAGCCTGAGCCGTTTCATAGGCAGATAAAGAATCGTCGTAATCTTTTTGACTTACGGCATTATCGGCACGCAATTTTTTCATACGTTCATAATCACGCCGTGTCCGACTCACATCCGTTTGTGCTTGAGCCAAAGCACCTTCTGCCCGTTGCAAAGCCACTTCATATTCAGCCGGATCAATTTGGAACAGTTGTGTACCTTGTTGCACATAAGCGCCTTCATCAAATAAGCGAGCCTTTAGAATTCCGCCCACCTGTGCGCGTACTTGTACCTGCAAAGACCCCACTACTTGGGCCGGATATTCCATATTCCAAGGTAAATCTGCTTTTAATACCTTTATGGTTGTGACAGGAAGAGCTGCGTCTTGTTGTGACGCATCCTTTTTATGACAAGCACAAAGCATCGATATTGCCAAACAGACACAAACAGCCGAAACAATTTGTATTTTTTTCATGATAAACCTCTCCAATCTTAAAAAAAAATGAAATCAAAATTTTACTAGCAAACGCCCTACTTTATATTAAATTAAAATCTGACTTGAAAAACAAGTGTTCTAACCCTTTTTCCCCGGCAAATTTTGCTACAATACGGTATGAGCGAAAAAGAAAACATGTTAGCTGGTCTATTCTACAATTCCGCGGATCCGGAATTAGTACAGGCACGCCAAAATGCCCGCCGTTTACTGTGGAAATATAACGCCACCGATCCGGCAGACTTGTCTGCGCGCCAGCAAATAAGTCAACAATTATTTGGAAGCGTCGGCAAAGATGTAATTATAGAACCTCCTTTTTTATGTGATTACGGTAGCCAAATTTATTTGGGGGAGCGGGTATTTATCAATTTTAATTGTGTGATTTTGGATTGTGCCCGCGTGGAAATCGGGGATGGCACTATGTTAGGGCCTTGTGTGCAGATTTATACGGCCACCCATCCCATTGAGCCGGATGCCCGCGCCGGCGGAAAAGAATTTGCGGCTCCTGTTTGTATTGGCAAAAATGTATGGATTGGCGGAGGAGCTATTATTTTACCCGGTGTTAAAATCGGGGACGGTGCAGTTGTTGGAGCCGGAGCCGTGGTAACCAAAGATGTTTCGCCATACACGGTAGTAATCGGAAATCCGGCCAAACAAATTCGGCAATTTTACAAAACACCTAATCAATAGGAGTAGATGTCTATGCATAAATTACGTTATGTAGGTTTTTTGGCAATACTGATACTGGCTCCTCTATTCTGCGCCGCGGAGCCGGAAATTGTGATAGAGATGCAAGGCACCCCCGCTCCTGCCACCAAGACCACCAACATTTCTATTTGGGATAAAACAGCCCCTCAGTTAACCCGCTTATTACGCGGTAAAACACGGGAAGATGCTTTGTATTCCATCACCGTGGTATCGGTCAAAGACCGCACAATATCCGGCACTAAGCAAAAATATGCCCTTGTGGAGTATAAGAAAGACAAGTTGTTTCGCAAACTTTTATTTCAAGCCAAAGATCCGCAACTTTTCTTAACAGCCGCCGCTACTGCGCAAGATGTACTGGCCGTTAACAAAAAATATGCAGTTAATATCGGACTGGGCCAAGAGGATTTTGAAAATACATATAAGAATAAATTTACCTCGGAAACAGACCCCGATTTGCCGCAAAATGCCGTTTTGTATAAATTGGCATATACGGATGTAAACACCTCTACCGCTAGCGACCATTGGTATTTGTTTGAGGACCGGCAACTCAGCCAAACTTTCTATACGAAAGAAGATAAAGATGCCTATTTGCAAACCCTTCGACCTGCGCCGGCTCCGGTGACCCCTCAACCTAAGAAAAAACAGAAAAGACCTCCCTTCAAGGCCTTGATATCCGGCGGAACAACTTGGGATCAATCTTATTTACCGAGCATGGTCGATCCTAAAACGGTCAAACAATCTCAAGACACCGAGTCCGACTCCCAAAAATAATTCCCATTAAAAAACCCCCGAGATGAGTATCGGGGGTTACTGGTATCAGGCCGGGTAGCCTGTACCAGCCGGGGGATTGTAAGTTCAATCAAAGGTTGCCCGTCCTTGAGAATTATCACAGCCTCTGCAACAAAGCTGATTTCCTCTATGAGTAAATTACCCAACAAAAAGGGCAGCCCTCGTCACTAGGAGTTAGCACACGCCCAGTAACGACGCTGCCCTAACCGTGTAATTCTTTACACAGTTAAATGGCTTCGCCGTTTTTGGGGTGCTAACTGTTGTTTTCATTTCAAACAACCGTTCCGTCTCTTCAACGGACCCAAAAACAGTACATTTAACTTTTAATAAATACGTTTCCTACTCTAAATGTATTATGCAAAAAAAGATATTCTAAAGTAAAGTTTTTTCAACATTTAGGAGCATTACTTGGACAATTTGTCTGACCGGGCACGCCTTCCTCGCAACAACCACCAAGATATTCCACTGCCGCAGGCCAACCAGTGTTACAACCATTCAGTACTTTAGCTACACATTTAGATCCACTATATAACTTTGCTCCATAACAAGTTGAACCATAGCCATTATCAATTGTGCTAGCTTCACATGATGCTCCATTTTTAAAGCTTGAATAGGAACAGGCTTGAACTCCATCTCCAGCACAAGCACTATTATCATACTCTTTAGACGAGCACCCGCGAAAAGCGGCGCCCTTACACATTCCTTCCGGCCCAATTTTGCTGCCGCCGCCATTGGTATAACCGCATTGGTCAGGATAATTTTCATCTGCTATTACGCCCATTCCTAAATCGGTACAACGCTCGATTGTTGTGTTATAACATTTTGTTTTGCTACTGCTCCAACTTCCGGTTGCCGCTCCGCAGGTGGCTTTATCTACCGATTGGTCTAACAAATATCTCGTATATCCATCATCGGTATTTTTTAAGTATTGTCCTAGTAATAATTTCTCACAAAGTCTGTTGGCGCGCTCATCTCCGGTAGCCGCTTCACAATGTAACTGTCCGGCAAATTTTGGATTGTCATCTAAATAGCTGGCTAAACGCACATTGGCAAGTTTACTATTTGTCACTCTGATTACATTGGGGTCAGAGGTGTTATTGGGGGTGATTAAATTAAATGTTAAATCACTATTTTCCATAGTCACGTCCAAATTACCCATGGTGTCGGTATAGCCGTCATTGGACATCTTAAATGCTTCCTCTGCGTCTTTTATCGCTTTGGCTCCCGGGAGCATTGTGCTCCAATGACTCTTGTCCACTGCTCCTTGATACATTGGGATAGCAATGGCAGAAAGAATCCCAATAATCAGAACTACGATTAGTAATTCAATTAAAGTAAAGGCTTTCTTTGACATTTTTATTCTCCTGTTTAATCATCTTAAAACGCCCGTAATGCAACGTTTCGCAAGCAAGTGTCTTGAAAACAGCGGCGTTCTAAGAAATCGTAGCAAAAAAAAAAAACAAGTCAAGCCCTTTTTATTTCCCGACGAGAAAACGGCCAAAAAACAAACAACAAAGACAAAAAAATCCCGTCCAATAACAACTTGGACGGGATAAATTCTGTACAACAAACGCTTAACGTTTGGAGAACTGGAAGCGTTTGCGAGCACCCGGTTGACCCGGTTTCTTTCTTTCTACCATACGCGGATCGCGGGTTAAGAAACCGGCTTTCTTAACAGCCTTTTTCAAATCCTCGCTGATTTCCGCTACGGAGCGGGCAATAGCGTGACGCAAAGCGCCCGCTTGAGAAGAAATACCGCCGCCCTGCACTTTGGCAGTGACGTCATACTCTTTTTCTAAATTCGTAACGGTTAAAGGTGCTTTCACCGTGGCCTGATATTTAGCATGGCCTTTGAAATAATCGGCCAAGGCTTTGGCATTTACGGTGATGATGCCGGTACCTTTTACCAATTTGGCTTGTGCCACAGAAGTTTTGCGGCGGCCGGTTTTAATTTCTTTGGTATTGTTCATACAATTAATCCCTCTTATTTGGCAAATCTGCCGGCAAATTCGTGTTCTTCGCCTTTGTAAATGCGTAAGCGTTTCATGCGCGGAGCACGTAAACGATTGACATCCAACATGCGTTTAACCGCAAGTTCCAACACTTTGGTGGAATCTTTTTCAAACTGACGTTTGAGCGGGGTTTCTTTGGCGCCCTTGGCATAACCGGAGTGGGAGAAATATACTTTTTCTTCCATTTTGTTACCGGTTACTTTGATTTGGTCGGTATTGGTTACGACAACAAAATCACCGCAGTCCATATGAGGGGTATAGGTTCTTTTGTGTTTTCCCATCAGCAGCACGGCTACACGGGTAGCCAAGCGGCCTAAGGTTTGACCCGCCGCATCAATATGATGCCACTTGCGGGTGGTTTCTACTTCCTTGACGGAAGGTAAAAAAGTTTTCGTCATAATTTTAATTCTACCTTTTGTTATTAAAGCGCAACGGAGTGGTGGCCGTTGCATTAATGACTCGTGGTTTCCCAGATATTATAGCAAATTTATGAGAACTTCGTTGATTTTTATGCAAACTATGCTACAATACAACTATATGAAACGCAAAATAATCATCTATTTTCTTATTTTTATCTCTCTGCTTGTTGCGGCAGTGGCGGCGTTTTTTTGTATCCGCTCGTACTATCAAAAAGCACAACAGCAAGCACTTGAAAAACAAAAACTTGAAGAACAAGAACACGAGAAAAAAGTAGTCACGTACGCAATTGAACATCTAGACATCATGGAAAAAGCCCTGGAGGCCTATATCAAACGGCCGGGTGATTCCCCTAAATTTGATATTTTGCTTAATGAGATATTAAAATTGGCCGAAACAGACCTCTCTTATGGACAATGGGATGGCACTTTGGGCGTATATACTACCAAATATTTTGTTTATTTAGGCGGTTGCTATAGCAGCTGGTGTTACATAGAAGCGAATCGCAAAGGTAATTCTTACAGTTTACATCTCAAACACAACGGCAAAAAATGGTCCGAAAAGCGCTGTTACACCAAACGGACTGAATTGGGCCGCCTAATTTGCAACCATTTAAAACCGAGTGGTTGGAAATATGTAGAAGGTGAAGGTTAATTTGCTATAACACCAATTACAATTTGAACTGTTTCTGGAACTGTGTGAAGAATACAGAGTCATTGGAAACTATTTGTAAATCGTTGGAAGGACTAGGATGGATATAGCCGGATAGTGAAATGTAAACCTAGACCAAATTCCCAAACAATTTTTTGATATCTGTTAGGTTTTCCATTCGTACAAATTTGCCGCGCACTTCAGCGGCATTTGGGAAATCGCGTAGCCAATAGCCCGCCGTTTTTTTACTGCGACCAATCCCGATACGTTCCCCGTAGCGGGCCACATTTTCTTCAATGAGCGCCAAATAAATTTCCGCCCGGCGTTTGTAATCAAGCGGCATGACTTTTTCCCCCGCCAATTCCTTGGCAATATCACTAAAAATATAGGGGTTTCCCACGGCCGCACGGCCAATTAATAACCCCGCACACCCCGCACCGAAAAACTGTTTTGCTTTTTCTACTCCGTCGATACCGCCATTACCAAATACCGGAATTTTTACCGCCGCGCATACCGCCGCTAACGCTTCCAAATTCGGCTCTCCGCTGTGCATATCTTCCGCCGCGCGCGCATGCATCATCACCGCGGCCGCGCCTTCTTGTTCGGCTACGCGCGCCAGCTCCGGTCCTAAAATCGTACCGCGCTTTAACGCAATACGAGTTTTAAGTGTAACGGGAATTTTAACGGCCTTCACCGCCGCGGCCACTAGGCGCCCCAAGTGAACGGGGTCCTTCATAAGCACACAGCCCGCTCCGGCTTTATTGATTTTTTTAACCGGACAACCGGCATTAATGTCAATAATATCGGCCCCGCGCGCTTCTGCGGCACAAGCCGCTTCGGCAATGGTGCGCTCATCCGAACCAAAAATCTGCATAGAAACCGGTTTTTCGCGCGGGTCTATTTGCAACATACGAGTACTGCGCGCATTGCCATAATGCACGGCATGAGCAGATACCATCTCCGCGCATACAACCCCCGCCCCACCGCGCAAACACAAGGCACGAAACGGTCCATCCGTAACCCCTGCCATAGGGGCCAGCCACAGATTATTCGGCGCTAAAAAACGGCCTATTTTTACCGGACGGATTTCA
Source organism: Elusimicrobiaceae bacterium (assembly GCA_017528825.1). NCBI lineage: Bacteria > Pseudomonadati > Elusimicrobiota > Elusimicrobia > Elusimicrobiales > Elusimicrobiaceae > Elusimicrobiaceae bacterium. The sequence continues at coordinate 34,105 of JAFXOI010000001.1, forward strand.
TTCATGGTCGCATACTCCAACGACCGCGGGTCGGTTTACCTACCGGTTTGTTGCCGGCCAAACATAAACGGAGTACTGTCCCCATTTCTACTTGTGTGTTTTTGAACTCCAAAGAATCAATAAAACCATCATGACCCGCCCCGCCGGCTAATAAATGATCCGTTACGGCTACGCGGTAAGTGGCATTGGGAGAAAGCGGTTTATCCCCCACTTGCACCGTGGTAATTTTAGCAATTCCCGCTTGCTGGGTATAATGCACCTTCATACCGGAAATTTGCGCAAAATTATCCGCCACCGACAACCCTTCTTCCAACGCCTTTTTCAACGCATTTCCTTTAATGGTCAAATAAGTCACATGGTCTGAATAAGGATATACTTTATATAAATCATATTGTGTCACAACGCCCTCCGGCAATTGATCACGCAGCGAAGAAGCATTAATCACAGCCGCATCTGCTTTGGCCCACTTACGCAAACAATCCGCCGCCCAATTTCCCAAATCGGATTCTCCATCCAATTTTCCGATTAAGGCTTGTTCTGTTTTTCCTACCGGCCGGCTCATTTGACTGCGGGCCGCACGGCGCAACTCGGCTATTTGCAGAGCCACTTCCTCATCTTCCCCGAAATCCCGCTTGTATAAAACCACATTTTCAAATTGGCTATAAGCCAACTCACCGTTCTTTTGAAAGAAAAGTTGAACGCGGCCCACACTGTCCAAACGAGACCCCGGATATACCAGTAAGGTGCGGCCCAATTGCCTTACCTCCGCATCTTCGTGGTTTAGGTCAGAGGTTACAAGAATATCTATTCCTTCCACTTCTTCTGCCAATTCGGTAGCCGTTAAAGAGCTCTTTTTCTCTTCTGTGTCCATCGCCGCCAGTGCCACAATGACTTGAGCTCCCTTTTCCTTGAGTAACTGTATAGTTTTCCTGGCGGTCTCCGCTTCCGGCAGGATTTTCAAACCGCCCAACCGATGTTTTCCTTTGAGTGACTGCGCGCTCACCAGTCCTATGACCCCGATTTTATAGGAACCTACTTCTTGCAACAACCAAGGTCGTACGCCCTCCGGCACGCGACCGTTAGACAGCACTACATTGGACAATACAAACGGAGCAGGGGACTCTTTGATAATGGATGCTAAAGATCTCCAACCATATGCTAAATCTTTTTCCGTAAACAGGCGGCCGCTATAAGGGATTGCGCGGGCGGCCTGATTGAAATATCCCCCTTGTGAAAGGGTACCCTCCGGCGTTTGCGCAAACCAATTGCCCCCTTCCAACAATAGAAAGGGGGTGGTTTGTCGGTCTAAAAAAGATTTTAAGATAGAAAGTCCGCCCGTTACTTCGTTGCCATAACGCGGTTCCGGCCGAGACCAAAAAACCCCTTCTATATCTGTCGTAATAAACAAATTGACTGAAGGTAATTCTTTAGGTGCGCAACCGAAAAAACCGATTCCTGTCACCAATAACAACAAAATACGAACGGCTTGTTTCATTTCACTTCTACAATACGGCCTGTCGGCAAAGCAATTAACGGAGATTGCGCCGCAATTCCTTCTTCTAATAATGTGCGCAATCCTTTCGTACCAAACGGTTTTTTGTCTTCCGCTTTGATGCGCTTAAACGGCCAGCCTTCCATATTACCGGCGGCCACATAGTCGTTGGTAGCAAAGGTATAAGTTTTGTGGTTTTCTACCGGTTGGCCATCCACAAACAATTTCAAATCTTTCACCTTACCGTTTTTGTTCCGATAGGTAATCGTCATACCGGAATAGGTATATAAACTGCGCGGCAACAACGTATGCTTGACCAGATATTTCAAGAATTTACCGTCTACGGTCATCATGACAATTTTATTATCAAACGGATTTACATCCACCACATCATGACGTGTAATCGTGCCCTTTGGCAAATCTACACGTGTGCCGCCGTTATTTTGGGCAAAAATTTGCACGCCTGTATACGCGCGGCCCAAATCGGCAATAAAGTTATTGAGCGGGCTATCTTTATGTTGGGGGTTGTCCGAAGAGATAGAAATCGTTTCCGCCGTCTTTCCGATTACTTTGTCCATCCCCGGCTCCATGAGTGACTTTGCATAAGCGGCCACTTTGGCGTCCTGCCCCACCTTAGATATCACTAACGGAATTAATTCTGCTTGGGCGGAAACAAATTTGCCGGTTTCATCATCTGTAACCACCGTTACTTTATTGACATTTTGCAGATTGCAACCGTCTTCTGCATATAAAGTATCTTTAATTTTTTCGTTGACAAAAATATGTGCATGCCCGCCAAGAACCAAATTTACACGATCGCTAAATTTGCGGCCGATATCGCCCACATAGGGTTGCACCCCGTGTTTTTGATCATGCAAAGAATCGTGCACAATCACGACCACTACATTTGGATGCAAGGCTTCTACTTCTTTTAGGGCTTTTTTCAAGGCTTTTATCGGTTTCAAAAATTTATATTTTTTAAGGCTAGAAGCGGCTGCCCTATTGGCTAGTCCAATGACTGCAATTTTTACACCGTCCACATCAAAAATTTCATAAGGTTTAACATGCGCCGGATATGTATTGGTTTGCGCGTCTACAAAATTAGCCGCCAGTACCGGAAAATTTAACGCTTCAAACATGGGGGCAATCGCTGCCTCTTTGAAATCAAATTCATGATTTCCAATGGTAGTAGCTTGATAGCCCAGTTTATTCATCAATTGTACGCTTTTAATACCTTTGGAACTTTTAGCCTCGGCAGTTCCGTTGGAAAAATCGCCCGAATCTAGTAGCAAATACGGATGCGGACCGTTTTTGAGCACATTGGCTAAGGCCGCAAAACCGCCGACGCCATTTTTCGGATAATAATATCCATGGGTATCACTGGTGTGATAAATGACGGTGGTTTTGGCAAACAAACCGACCGCCGTCAGCAACAAAGCAATCAATAACGATACTCTTTTCATGGGGGCTCCTTGATCTGTACAGACGTTAAATATATTTTATCCTAACAAAATTTATGTTGCCTTTCAACGCATTAGGGCAGTTGTATCACACGCCCTGCCGCTGGCACTGAAACAGATTGTTTAGCCAGTGCTTCTTCAATTAACTGCCACATAGTTATCTGGCCTACTGCTTGTTTATCCGTCGAGTCAATGGACTGAAAATGTTTTCCCCGCGCTAAAAAAGAATTGGTAGCCAGTGTATATTTTTTACGATTTTCTACCGGTTTACCATTGATTAAAATTTTCACTTGTTTGGGTTGATTTTTCTTATTCTTTTTATAGGTTACGGTCAATCCGCTATACGCTAGCAAATTGCGAGGTAGCAAAGTTTTTTTGACTAATTGTTTAATAAACCTTCCGTCTACGTTCATGCTGACTAGCGTATCATCAAACGGGAAAAAATCTAACAAATCACGCTTGGTAACTGGCCCAGCTGCCAATCCTGTACGCACCCCGCCGACATTGCTGATAAACACATCCGCTTTGGTATAGGACCGCCCGATATCGGCTACCCAATCATCCGCCACACTATCTTGGGCCGGAGCAACTGCTTTAGCTGGTAATGGTTGAGCCAGCGTGCCTAATACTTTTTCCAGTCCCGGTTCACGTAAACTCTCGGCATATTGCTTGATTTTTTTATCTTCACCGGTTTTCGAAATGGTTAAGGGAATTAACTGCGCCTGTATAGAGGTAATTTGGCGGGTTTTATCATCTACATCAATCGTAATTTTACCTACAGATTTTAAATAATATCCCACTTCATTATATAACACTCCATTGAGCCGCTGATTCGTAAACACTTTGTGTGCATGCCCACCCAATACAATCTGCACTTTTTGGCCATATTTTCGGGCAATATCCCCCAAGTAAAAAGGACTCTCCGGGCGGTCATCTGCCAACGAATCATGTGCCAGCACTACCACGACATCTGCTTGTTTTACCTCAGGCTGTGCCAAGGCCTGCTCCAAGGCATCTAGCGGTTTGGTAAACGTATATTTTTTAGTGGCTTTGGTAGGGGTGCGGTTAGCAAGCCCTATGACTGCTATTTTGATACCATTGACGGTAAATACTTGATAGGGTTTGACAAAGGCCGGACGTTGATAGCTATCCGCTTCAAAAAAATTGGCCGCTAAAATAGAAAATTGAGCCTGTTTTAGCATATTTTCCAACCCGTCATCATAATAAGCAAATTCATGATTGCCAATGGTGGCCGCCTGATAATGCAGTTTATTCATCAGTTGCACGGCTTTGATTCCTTTGGAATTTTTAGTTTCGGCAGTACCTTCGGCAAAATCGCCGGCATCTACCAGCAGATAAGGATTTTTTTCTTGCCGTAGCACCGCGGCTAAGGCCGCAAAACCGCCTTGCCCGTTTTTGGGATAAAAAAACCCGTGTGTATCGCTGGTGTGATATATCACCGCCGTTTTGGCTGACAGCCCAAAAGCAATAACCATTAAAAACAAACTTAACACTATTTTTTTCATATTCACTCATTAAAAAGGGGGACTCTTTTCTCCCCCTTTTTTTATTTTTCTGCTAACTTAGCAAATGGCGAAATTTTGCGCAGATTTTCGATAATACCCGGTAATACTTCCACTACCTTATCCACTTCTTCGCGGGTGGTTTCTTCGGACAAGGAAAAACGCACCGACCCGTGGGCAAATTGGAAATCCACTCCCATCGCGCGCAACACATGCGAGGGCTCTAAAGAACCCGAAGTACATGCTGAGCCGGAAGAAGCGCAAATGCCATATTCGTTCAAATGCATTAAAATGGCCTCTCCCTCCACATAGCCAAAACTGATGTTGACGGTATTGGGTACGCGGTGGTCCGGATCTCCGTTTAACTTGCTGTCGGGAATTTTTTCAAGTAAACTCTTCTGTAAATAATCCCGTAGCGCGGCCATTTGAGCAATGGCCGGGCCGTCCGCACGTGCTTTGGCCAGTTCGGCGGCCTTACCAAGCCCCACAATATAAGGGATATTTTCGGTGCCGCCGCGACGGGCTTTTTCTTGGTGTCCGCCCATCATAAATTCCGTAAAACGAGTCCCGCGGCGTACATACAAAGCCCCCACTCCTTTAGGCGCATTAAATTTGTGACCGGACAAAGACAACATATCAATAGCGGTATTTTTCACATCTAACGGCATTTTGCCGATTACTTGCACGGCATCAGTATGGAACAAAGCTCCGTGCGCTTTGGCCAGCCGGGCAATTTCGGGGATTGGGAAAAGGGTGCCGGTTTCACTATTGGCCCACATCACAGAGACCAGTGCCGTATCGTCGCGCAAAGCGTTTTTATATTGATGCATATCAAAGCGGCCCTGTTTATCTACCCCGATATAATCTACTTGATATCCTTGGCTTTCCAAATAACGGTACGGATGCAAAATGGCCGGATGCTCTACAGCGGAAGTAATAATATGTTTTTTCTGCGGAAAACTGCGCACCGCGGAAAAAATGGCCGTATTATCACTTTCAGTCGCGCAAGAGGTGAAAATAATTTCATCGGCATACGCCGCGCCGACTAAAGCCGCTACTTGTTTGCGGGCCTGCTCCATAGCGTGATGAGATTCTGCCGCCAGCGGATACATAGAGGAAGCGTTGCCGTATTTTTCCGTAAAATACGGTTTCATCGCTTCAAATACCGCCGGAGCGACCGGCGTAGTGGCATTATTATCCAAATAAATCAGTTTCATATTAGGCCTTTTCTACCGTCACCGCAGGATCTAATTTTTCCTGCAAAGTCTTTTCAATAAAACCTTTCAAGGTTACATCTGCGGCTAAACAGCCCTGGCACATACCGATCAAACGCACTTTAATCACTAGGCCGGATACGTCCACCAGTTCCACAGAACCACCGTCTTTATTGAGTTGTGGGCGGATGTCTTCTTCCAACACTTTTTCAATGCGTTTGATTTTTTCCACGATGGTTAAATCAGCAAATTTTTTGTCTGCGTTATCGGCACTGGGTGCGGGCACTGCGCACGAATTGACTTTATCTAAAATTTTTTGAATATCGCCTTTGCACTTGCCGCAAGCACCGCCGGCTTTGGTATAAAAGGTGACTTCTTCAACCGTCGTCAAATGATTGGTGCGAATGGCCTTAATAATGGCTTCTTCCGACACATTAAAACAATGGCAAACGATTTTTTCGGCTTCCTGCTCAAATACCACCGGCTTGCCGCCTTGACGATAACTTTGCACCGCCGCTTCTAGGGCTTCCATTCCCATCACCGAGCAATGCATTTTTTCAGCCGGCAGAGACCCTAACTCATCAGCAATGTCTTGATTGGTTATTTTGGATGCTTGCTCCAAGGTTTTACCTTTAATCATTTCCGTTAATACAGAAGAAGAGGCAATCGCGCTGGCACAACCAAACGTTTCAAATTTGGCATCTTCAATGACTTCTGTTTCTTTATTAATTTTAAGTGTTAATTTTAAAGCGTCCCCACACACCAAACTGCCTACCTGACCGGTAGCGTCGGCATTTTCAATGGCCCCCACGTTGCGCGGATGGCGGAAATGATCCATTACTTTCTCTGTATAATCCCACATAAAAGGCTCCTTTTGTATTCTTCTATATTATAGCATTTCTGAAAATTCACTATCCGCACCAAAAATTTACTATAATGAAAAAAATTATACAGGAGAAATTGAAGTACACGCGCTACAACGCGTAAAAATACAATTTTGAACTGTTTTTGGAACCGTATGAAGAATACGGCATACTGAAAAGTACAGAGCAACGCCAAAAACAGCCAATTTAGGCACAAAATAAACGGACTAATTACCCGGGTGTTTTGTGCCGAATGTTTGCCGTTCATTAGAACGGCAAACTACGGCTGTTTTCTACTGGCTTGGTTGCTCTGGCCCGGGAAAACGGCCGTTTTTTATGTCGTTTTCAGGGCCGACCATAAAAAGGAGTAGTTATGAAAAAAGGATTCACCTTAATTGAACTGTTAATAGTTGTGTTAATTATAGGCGTACTGAGCGCCATTGCCCTGCCGCAATATGAAAAAGCCGTGGAAAAGAGCCGGGCCGCAGAACCCATGACTTTACTTAGTGCTCTAGGTAAAGCCCAAGAAGTATATTATATGGCTAACGGAACCTATGCAGATACTTTTGATTTATTAGATGTGCAAATACCCAATAATTATCAATCTTCAGACAAGTGTTCTTTATTTAATGATAGTACGGATTGCGTGGCAAACCAAGACTGGGCTATTGGCTTTTTAGAAGATAAAACTTGGGGATGGACTTTCTTTTTTGCAGTACGTTTGCAGGGAAAGTATGCTGTAAAAGAAAATAGTGAAAATCAAGCTGTACTACTATATTTATCAAAACGCCCATCTAACACTAGTCAAGCTTTGCCACAACATGAACATACCGTTATGTGTTCATCAAATGGAAATTATTGTAAAACTGTACTCGGCGGAAAAGCATTTAGTGGGTGGAGAAATTCAAACAGTGGGGGCTCGCATACAAATCACACCTTATAGTTTCTGCATCCATTCTTCCCTTTTTGCTAAAATGATAGGGTATGAGTTTTTCCAATATCCTACTAGTGTGCAATCCCTCGCAATCGCAGGCCGCGAAAACCGCGGAGCACTTGGCGGATTTTTTGCATACCAAAAAATGCGCGTGCACGATTACCGATGACTATAAAACTATCCCCGGTACGCCCGCGGATTTGTGTATTAGTTTAGGCGGGGACGGCACCATTTTGCGTTGCGCACGCATTACCGCGCCGCTGCACATTCCCGTACTGCCGATTAATTGCGGCAGCTTGGGTTTTTTGTCGGCGTGCGAGGCACACGAAGCGGAACTCGTTTTATCCCATATTTTAGACGGAAAATACAACATTCATACGCGCTGGCTTTTGTCGGCCGATATTTTCCGCGCCGGGCAGCCCGATGTCAAAGGCGCACTGGCCTTTAATGATTGCGTCATTAAAGCCAGCCAGCCGCGTGCCTACACCTTGCAAGCCCAGCGCAACGGACAATTTTTCAAACAGTTTTACGGGGATGGTGTGATTATTGCTACGCCGTCGGGCTCTACCGCTTATTCGTTAGCGGCCGGCGGGCCGATTGTAGAGCCGCAACTAGATGTATGGACCATTACGTCCATTTGCCCGCATTCGCTAGCTGACCGCGCTTTGCTGCTCAATGCGCAAGCCGAGTTGACTTTCTTTCCGCAATTTAAGAACCCGGCCGACCGGGCCGCGGTGAGTTTAGACGGTCAAGAAAATTTTATCTTGCAAAATGCAGACCGCGTAGTCTTGCGCCGCGCCACTTGCCAGGCGCAGTTAATCACTACGGAAAATTTTGACTTTTTCAATCGTCTGCACCAAAAATTAGAATGGGGGACCCGCTAATGCTGCGCCAACTGACCGTACGCAATTTTGCCATTATTTCCTCGGTTAGCTTTACCCCCAAACCCGGACTCAATGTTTTCACCGGGGAAACCGGCGCCGGAAAATCCGTAGCCATCGCGGCCTTAGGTTTTGTACTGGGAGCGCGCGGCTCTGTATCACTTATCAAAGACGGCACCGATAAATTGGAAGTCAGCGCGGTCTTTGATAATTCCCTATCTAAAACCCTGCAACAAAAATACAACATTTCTTCCGCTACTTTTACGCTGACCCGCACTTTAGACCGTGGCGGAAAAGGCAAATCTTATATTGACGGAAAACCCGTACCGGCGGCCGCACTAGCCGAACTGGGGCAACAGTTAGTGGATTTTCACGGCCAGCACGAACATCAAAGTCTGCTTCGCCCCGATGTGCAACTTAATTTGCTAGACACCTATGCCAAACTGCTCCCTTTACGCGATAAAACCCACACCGCTTGGCACCAGTGGCAAGAAGCACAAGCCCGCTTGCAAGCGGCCAGTTTGTCCGAACAAGAAAAACAACGCCAATTGGATTTATACACTTTTCAACTGCAGGAAATTGAAAATGCCGCGCCCAAAGCCGGAGAGGATTTGGAATTGGAGCAAAAATTGCCGCAACTCAAACACGCCGGTAAATTAGTGGAATGTGCCGCGCAAGCATACCACGATTTATACGAAGATGAAAATGCCGCCGTAACGCTGGTAGGCCGCGCGTTGCGCCAAGTGCGTGACATGGCACAACTGGACGAACAAGCCCTGCCGTTAGCCGACCGTTTGGCACAAGCCGAAACCCTGCTGTCTGACACCTGTGAAGAAATTGCCTCTTATCAGCAGGATTTACATGCGGACCCGCAAATTTTAGACCAAATGCTTTCCCGCCACGAAAAACTCAAACGTCTCAAACTTAAATATGGACCGGAACTTGCCGATGTTTTGCAAACCGCCGCGGATATGAAAGCACAAATTGACCGTTTACAAAACGCGCAGTTAGTGCAGGAAGAACTCACCCAGCAGGTCCAGCAAACTCGCCACCAGTTAGACCAACTATGCGAACAATTACACGAAAAACGCTTAAAAGCCGCCGAACAATTAGCCGCCTGTTTACAGCAAGAAATTGCTCCCTTGGGTTTTAACGGACTGCAAGTGGAAATCGCGGTAGAAATGGACAGCGAAAACCCCACCGCCACGGGCGCTGACCGAGTAGAATTTTTATTGTCCCCCAACCCGGGTCAAGAATTACGCCCACTACGCGCCATTGCCTCCGGCGGAGAATTGTCCCGCGTCATGCTGGGACTTAAAACCGTACTGGCCGGAGAAATACCCGTCATGATTTTTGACGAGGTGGACACCGGTATCGGCGGACGGACCGCCACATTAGTCGGGCAAAAATTGCGCTGCGTGGCCCAAAATCGCCAAGTGCTATGCGTCACCCATTTAGCCAGCGTAGCCGCTTATGCACAAGCACATTTTTATATCGAAAAATGCACGGACGGGAAAAAGACGGAAGTGCAGCTTTCCGCTCTCTCAGACAAACAGATTACGCAAGAAATTGCACGCATGTTGGGTGCATTGTCCGACACCGATAAAACCGCTTTAGCCCATGCACAACAAATGCGCCAACAAGCTAATAAATAATCTGTTAAAAAGTGTTCTTATATCCGTTTCTTTTGATACAATATAAATGTTAACGGCAAAATTGTTTTGCCGAATTTGAAATAAGGAGTATGCTATGTCTTGCAAAAACAAGTGTTGTTGGTGGCCGCATAACTGGTTGTGCTTGAGAGGTTTATACTGGGTATTTGTGGCATTTTTCTATTTAGCCGTTGTATACACGGTATACGTATCTTATATGATGATTGCCACTCCCATGTTAACCGGTGTAGCCTTCTGGGAAAGTTTCTTATCTTTCTTAGTCAACGCCATCAGCTTAATGGTAGGTTTCTTGACCGTGGCGGCCATTTTGAAAGCCCTGCGCAAAATCGTTCATGCAGTTGCACCGTGCTGCTGCCAAGAAAAGAAAGAAGAAGTAGTCGTAACCAAACAAGACAAATAATCTATAAAAGGCGGCCGTCAAACGCCGCCTTTTTATTTCAACATTATGAAAAAATATATCCTTTTCGCATTTTCTGTATTACTGATTTCCCCTCTGTTTGCTGAAACCGTTAAACTCAAAGACGGTACTTTTGTGAGCGGTTCCATCACCTCTCAAACCGAATATACGCTCAATGTACGCACTTCTTACGGACCGGTCGTGCTCAATCAACGCGAGGTGGAGGCAATCTTGCCCGATAAACACCGTGTCTATTTGAAGGGTGGCACTCAACTAATCGGGGTCATTACCGATCTAGACGAATTTAATCTGAAATTGCAAACCGATGACGGAGTCGTTAATATCGATATGCCCCAAATTGTATCGGTGGAAGTGTACGATTACGAACAGGGCGATTCCGCCAAAAAAACAATTGAACAACATCAAGCCGCACAGCAGGCGCAAGAAGCTGCTGCTGCCGCTGCGGCGGCCGCGGCCGCTGGTGTTTCCGTCGGAGAAGGGGCTGCTTCAACCGCTACCGCCGTTGGAGAAGACGGGCTTAGTTTCGATGCGGATATTGAAAAGGCCTTTGATGCAAAAAAACCTGAAATTGTAAACGGTCAAGTACAAACCGTGCGGGAAGTTTCTGCAGCGGATATCCGCGCGCAACAGGCCGCTGCCATGACCGATGAGGAAGCATTCTTGAAAGGAGTCACCCCTTCCAAAGCCGAACAAATCAAAGAAACTGCTGAGGCAGCCCGTAGCGGAAAACTGGAAAAAATCAAACAAACCGAAGCTAAAAAAACCAAACGCCCCAAAGATGCCACCAGCAATAAATTTCTTTCTATTTCCGTAGGTGCTCAAGGCAATAAGTTAAAACTAAATAATTCCGATAAAAAAGGTTTTGATAAAAATGACGTGTACGATATAGGAGGCACCTCAGTACGGGCAGAGGCCACTTTTATGTGGCGTCTAAAAAGCAGTAATTTTTGGCTGGGTCCGTCTTTAGCTTTTGCCAACATTTCCAAAAGTTCCTTTACCGATAAAGACCCGGGTATTGAGCAGGCCAACGCCGCAGCGGAGGCCGCAGGACGCGAATTGCCCTATCCGCCGGGCTCTAACTTAGACGTAGAAACCAGCGGTCAAATGATTGATATTTTGCTAAAGGGAACTTACTATTTCAATCCGGATAGTTTATTTTCCGTCTATGCTACAGCGGCGGGCGGCTATCGTTTCTTAACACTTAACTACCGCGGAGTTATCTCCGGTGATACAATCAATGTCGGCTCGCCACTAGCTGTAGCGGGAGTGGGCGTGCAAACTTATTTAGATGATTTACTGATTGGACTGGAAGTGACCGAACATATAAATATGTACCAAGATGAATTTAAGGATTCTGCCAAAGCAAACACAGTAGCTTCCTTAACATTTAGCTGGAAATTTTAATGCACATTTTACTCTTACCCAATAGTTTGAAAGGATCTCTCAGCGCGCGCCAAACGGCGCGCGTTTTGTGCCAAGCGTTACAGAAAAAACACACCGTTCGCGCCGTTGCGCTTTCGGATGGCGGAGATGGATTCATCGATTTCTTTAGCACCTTGTATCCGTCAGCACGCAAAGTGTATCTGAGCGCCCAAAATGCTTTCGGCAAATCCGTCCGCACATCGTATTTATGGATACCTAAACAAAAAACCGCCGTGCTGGAAACAGCCCAAATTTGCGGATTGGGACAAGCTAAAAAAGAGGAATTAAATCCCTTGGGGGCTTCTTCTTTTGGGGTAGGACAGGTATTACTGCACGCACTTAAAAAAGGGGCTAAAAAAATTTATATCGGGCTGGGCGGCGTAGCCTGTAATGACGGCGGTGCCGGTATCGTACAAGCACTGGGAGCTTTATTTTTAGATAAACACAACCGCGCGCTGCGCCCGGGGGCCAAACCGCTCTTACAACTACGTAGTGTAGAGTTCTCAGCGCTGCGTCCGCTTTTACGCGGCGTGCAAATTTATGCAGTGGCTGATGTAATTAATCCCATGCTCGGCCCGCAAGGATCCGCACGGGTGTATGGTCCGCAAAAAGGAGCCACCCCGGCGCAAGTGCGCACCTTGGAAAAAGCACTCTGCGCGTATGCCCGCGTGCTTAAGCGTGTTACGGGAAAAGACATTGGCCATACTCCTTCCACCGGAGCGGCAGGGGCATTATGCGCCAGCCTATATGCACTTTGCGGAGCTAAAATTATTTTAGGAGCCGATTTTTTACGCACCCATCTGCCGTTGGCTACCTGGGCCAAACGGGCCGATTTAATCATTACGTGTGAAGGAAAATTAGACCACCAAACTCTATTTGGCAAAGCTCCGCTGGCCGTACTCCAAGTAGCCAAAGCGCAACACAAACCCGTTTTGTTTATTTGTGGCCAATGGGAAGGAAAAGTGCTTCAAAAATTACCGCGCGGTACGCAATTAAAATTAATCTGTTTATCGGATTTTGCCGCCGATACGGCAGATAGTATCAACCATGCCGGTCGCTATTTGCGCCGTGCCGTACAAACCCTATAAAAATTTCAAAATATCAGCTGCTTTATGCGCTACGTACGCAGGGTGATAACTTTGCAGTAAAGACAAAGAACGAAATCCCCACGTTACCGCACATGCTTGCACGCCGGCATTTTGCGCGGTCTGCATATCCACTTCCGAATCCCCCACATACAACGTATCTGCCGAAGAAACCGCACTCTCCTGGCAGATTTTTTCCACCAGCATCGGATGCGGCTTAGTAGGAAACCCCTCACGTTGACCATACACCGCAGTAAAAGAAATAGTCGGAAAATAATGAGCAATCAATTCAGAGGTGGCGGCTTGGTATTTATTGGAAGCTACGGCCAGTTTAATGCCACGTTGTTGTAATGTTTCCAGTAGTTCTGTAATGCCTGCATACGGTACGGTTAAATCTGTTCCGTGCGCGTTATAATACGGTACAAACAACTCTTTGACGCGGGCGATATCTTCTGCACTGCGATTTTGCTCCGGTAAAGCCCGCTCAAAAAGTTTATAAATACCGTTTCCGACAAACTGTAAGTAGGCCTCTTCTTTGTGCATAGGAAAACCCAATTGCACCAATGCCTGATTGGTAGCGGCGGCTAAATCCGCGATGGTGTTAAGTAGTGTTCCGTCCAAATCAAAAATGACCAGTTTCTTCATACATATATTGTAGAAATTTTCACCAAGGATCTTTTTACCGAATAGAAGATTTACAAAACCCCAAGATAAAATATCTTGGGGTTTTATGTGAGTAAATTTTACGCCAGATACGTTCGGAAGAAATCGCCCATGCGCTGCTTATACTCAAAGCCGCCCACTTCGGCACACTGATTGTGCTTGGCGCCCGGAACGAGCCAAATTTCTTTCGGTTCGCCGGCATTTTTATAGAGCAGTTTGGCTTGAGCGGCCGGCACTAAATTGTCGTAACGGCCATGGATAATAAAAATCGGACGCGGCGTAATTTTCGGAACATTAAATTTAGGACTGTATTGCTCCGGATTAGCTCCCAAGCGTTGACGAATATAGTGTAACACAATGGGCATCAACGGGAAATACGGTACTTTATTGTGTACCCAGGCCCAGCGGGATACCACTTTGCGGAAAGAATAATACGAAGCCTCTGCCGCCACGCAGGCAATTTCCGGATTGTTCGCTGCTTCGTAAATGGCCACCATACCGCCCATGGATAAACCATACAAACCGATTTTTTCACAAGCAAACGGACGCGTCTCTTTTAAGAATGAAATCGCCGCCTGCAAATCTTTCGTTTCCAAATAACCGATAGAGCTGATTTTGCCGCCGCTTTCTCCCAAGGCGCGGAAGTCAAAATACAGCAAGTTAAAACCTAAATCGCGCAGGAAGCAAGTATTTCTAAAAATATCTCCGCGGTTCATACCCCAACCGTGCATCAAAATAATGGTTTTGTTGGAATCGGGATTGGGTAAAAACCATCCTTTGAGTTGCACTTTATCGGCGGTTTGAAAGCAAACATTTTCGTAGGCCAAACGATATTGGTCCGGCCACACATCCAAAGGTTTTCTTTTGGAAACCGGGTGCAAGGCCTTCTTGGCGATGCGGGAACATCCCCACAACACCGCTAAACAACCTACTGCCAGTACTAATAAAATAATTAAAAAGATTTGAAGCATATTTTGATTTTATAAAATATCCGTCGTATTGTGCTGATTTATTTTCCGCGTAGGAGTTTTTTCATGGCACGGGGCAACTGCATGGCCACGTCAGAAGCCAGCACACAACGCTCGCTTAATGCTTGGGCCGCCAACTCACCGCATAACCCGTGTAAATATACACCTGCCGCCGCAGCTTTAAGAGCGGAGGCTTTATTAAAACCTTCCGCCGCTACCCATTGAGCCCATAATCCGGCAATAATACCTCCCAATACATCTCCGGTTCCGGCTTTTGCCAGGGCTGGGCCGCCGGTAGGATTAATATAAGTAGTTTTTCCGTCTGTTACCACACTATGAAAACCTTTAAGCACACTCACGCCGCCTGTTAAATTACTTAACTGCTTGGCCTGTTGGATACGTACTTTTTCCAGTGTACTGATTTCCCCACCAATCATCCGTTTCATCTCGGCCGGATGCGGGGTACAAATTACCGGAACACGCCGGCAAATCTGATCCCAATGAGGAGTGCGCGCTAAAGCGTTTAGCGCATCTGCATCCAGCACCGTGGGGAATTGTATTTTTTTCAAGAAAGGAATAATAAAGGGCGCCTTAGACAAACCCGAGCCAATTAACACAACAGACGGTTCAAATTGCTCTACGTAACGTAACAATACGGAAGTGGCCGAGGCGGAAATCACTCCCTCTTTTACCGGTAATCCCAGTGTCAAACTCTCCGGCAATGCGGCCGCGGCCATTTCTTGGCGGTTGCGTGGCAAAGCCAAACACACCAACCCCGCGCCTGCCTGTAATGCTCCTTTGGCACACAGCACTCCTGCGCCGGACATACAGTCCGATCCGGCCACTACAAGCACACGCCCGAAGGTGCCCTTATGGGCCGTCTTCGGGCGTTGTGGTAAAAAGGATTTAACTATCGCGCGGGTTAGGCGCATAAAACTCCTTATTCTACGGTCACGCTCTTAGCTAAATTGCGTGGCTGATCGATATCGCGTCCCAAACGTTTTGCCACCCAATAGGCAAAAAATTGTAACGCAACAATATCCAATACCGGTTGCAAATACTCACTGGCTTGCGGCACAATAATTTGTTTATCCGTCACCGCCGCCGCTTCTTCTTGTCCGTCCGGCGTAGTAACAGCTATCACAAAGGCACCGCGGGCGCGGCATTCTTGGCAAGCAGAGAGCATCTTATCAAACAACTGGTTTTTAGGCATCAGCACCATTACCGGTGTGCCTTTGTCGATTACAGAAATCGGCCCGTGCTTAATCTCTCCCGCAGCAAAACCTTCGGCGGAAGAATAAGAAATTTCCTTCAGTTTCAAAGCACCTTCCAAAGCAATCGGGAAATCTACATTGCGGCCCAAGAAAATAAAGCGGTCAGATTTGTAAATCTTGCGCGTCAAATGTCGCACCGTGTATTCAATTTTCAATGTTTCCGCTACCGCTTTCGGTACCGCCATTAATTCTTTATACAGTTTGTTAAATTCACTTTGGCTGATATTTCCCGAAGCATGCCCCAAGAATATAGCCAGCGCATACAAGGAAATAATTTGACTGGTAAATGCTTTTGTGGAAGCCACGCTGATTTCCGGCCCGCAATGCGTATAAAATACACTATTGCACGCACGGGTTAATCCAGATCCCAGCACATTACAAATCGCCAGGCGCTTAAATCCCAAATCTTTCGCCTTTTTCACCGCGCCCAAAGTATCTGCTGTTTCACCGGATTGGCTGATAGCAATACACAGCGTATCTTTGGCAGGCGGAATCGTACGGTATTTGAATTCACTGGCTAAATCCACAGATGCGGTCACGCCGGCAAAATTCTCTAAATAATACTTCCCAATTAAAGCCGCATGATAGGCCGTTCCGCAAGCCACCATGTATACATTGCGAATTTTGCGCAAATCTTCTGTCTTAAGTCCCAAAATACGGGCAAAGTCTGCACGAGCCGTACGCAACGTATCTTCTAAGGCTTGGGGTTGCTCATAAATTTCCTTGAGCATAAAATGTTTGTAGCCGCCTTTCTCAGCTGTTTTTTGATCCCAAGACACTTTGATGGGTTTGGCTTTCATTTCCTTGCCATCTACTCCATATACAGTTACTTTTTCCGGGGTGAGAACTACGGTTTGTCCGTCTTCCAAAAATAACACTCTGTTGGTATGTTTGAGGAAAGCCGGCACATCGGAAGCTAAAAAGTTCTCCGTTTTACCTACGCCCACTACTAACGGGCTTTGATTCTTCACACCGATAATTTGATGCGGAGTCTTCGTCCACATGACGCCGTAGGCAAAAGCCCCATGCAACTCTGCATTGGTTTTCATGACCGCTAATAACAAACGCTCTTCATCTGTTTTGGCAGTGACATGTTTCAGATTTTCTTCAATCAAATGAGCAATCGTTTCCGTGTCGGTTTCGCTTTGGAATTTATGGCCTAAGGATTGCAGTTTTTCCTTAAGAGGCAAAAAGTTTTCGATAATCCCGTTATGCACCACCACAATGTCTCCGCTACAATCGGTATGTGGATGTGAATTTTCTTCACTGGGTTTGCCATGAGTGGCCCAACGGGTATGCCCAATTCCGCACGATCCTTTCGGACTTTCCAGTAGGGCCGCCTTCTCCAGTTCCGCCACCTTGCCTACAGCACGGATACGATGTGTTTTTCCATTTTCCGCCACGGCAATACCTGCAGAATCATAACCGCGGTACTCTAATTTTTTAAGTCCTTCAATCAAAAACGGAACGCTGTTTTTAGTGCCTACATATCCAATAATTCCACACATAGAAATCTCCTTAGAGCAATTCTTTCATTCCAGACACAGCATTAGGCAACCCCGCCAATACCGCACGGGAAATAATAGAAAACCCAATGTTTAGGCAACTCATACCACACAAATCTGCTACCGGTAATACATTTTCATAATCCAGTCCGTGACCGGCATGCACTTCCAAGCCCAATTCTTTGGCAAGTAAGGATGACATGGCTAAATCTTGCAACAGGGCCGCACGTTGTTTAGCGGTGCGCGCTTGGCTGTAATCGCGCGTGCATAGTTCCACAATATCTGCCCCGCATTTGGCAGCCGTCCGTACGCTATCTGCCGTCGGGTCAATAAACAAACTTACGCGGATTTTTTTCTTTTGCAGGGCTTCGGTCATGGCGCGGATACGGTCAAAATTTTTTGGCGTAAATTTCAGCCCGCCCGTAGTGGTTACTTCTCCCGGTTGTTCCGGCACGATACATACAGAACCGGGTTTGTATTTGAGAACCATTTTCTGCATTTTCTCGGAAAAATTACACTCCAAATGAATGTATTTACGATACACTTTACACAAACGGGCTAAATCTTTTTCTGTCATATGGCGATCATCGTTACGGACATGTATCACGATATAATCGGCTCCCATCGCCAAACAAATCTCGGCCGCCATCAGCGGATCCGGATAGGTTTCTTGCCGAGCATGGCGCAAAGTGGCTACATGGTCAATATTAACACCCAACTGTAAACTCATTTTTTATCCTCCATATGCACCCGATAGGCCGCTTCGGCCGCATCAGCTACACGTTGCACTTCGGTTGCTTGTGCACCTTCCACTAAGATACGCAATTTCGGTTCCGTGCCGCTATAGCGCACGAACACACGTCCTTTACCGCCCAAGCTGTTTTCCAACCGATAAATTTCATCCAAAAAACCGGACAAACTTTCTAAATCCGGTTTGCTGGTAACCGCTATGGCACGTAATTGACAAGGATATTTTTCCCATTGCCATGCGAATTGGCTAACCGTTTTGCCGGATTTTTTAGCAAATTGTAAAAATTGCAATGCCGATAAAATTCCATCTCCGGTGTTCGCAAATTCCGAGAAAATAATGTGGCCGGATGTTTCTCCGCCTACGGCTAAACCTTGCTCTTTTAACACGCGGGCCACATGCTTGTCTCCAACGGGAGTCAGCTCCACATTTACACCTTGTTCTTGCAAAAAATTAATACATCCCAAGTTTGCCATGACCGTCATGACTGCTTTGTTCTGGGGTAATTTTCCGGCTTGGCGTAAGGCCAAAGCTGCCGCGGAAATAATATACTCGCCGTCTAATTGGCGACCGGTCTCGTCACTAGCCATTACACGGTCAGCATCTCCGTCAAAGCTAAAACCAACATAAGCACCGGTCTCTTGGACGAGTTGTTGCATCTTTTCCGTATGCAAAGCGCCCACCCCTTTATTAATAAGCGCTCCGTTGTTTTCAGCCGCCATGACCACCACGTCCATTCCTAATGCACGGAACACATCCGGTGCAATTTGGTGAGCGGCACCATTGGCGCAATCCAGCACTACTTTAGTGCCTTGCAACAATTTAGGGTCAACGGTGGACATTAAAAATTTTTTATATCCCACCACCAGTTCCGGAGCCGGGCGATAGTTGCCAACCGGAGCCGGTACCGTATCTAATTGTTCGATCGCTTGTTCGATTTGTTCTTCCAGTGCTTCCGGCAATTTAGTACCCGTCGCACTAAAAAATTTAATTCCGTTAAATTCAGGGGGATTATGACTGGCAGAAATTACCACACCACACACGCTACCGGTTTGTTTAACAGCTGTAGCTACGGACGGAGTGGGCGAAACACCCATATCGAGTACGTCCGCTCCGGCGGCCCGGATACCGGTGGCTAAACTTTTTAGAATAGCAGGGCCGGAAAGGCGGGTATCCCGCGCAATTATGACCTGCTTTTTGAGATGTTCTTTTTCGGCATATTGGTCTAATGCTTTCAAAGCACCATATCCTAGTTTACAAATAAAATCTTCTGTCAACGGAAACTGGCCTGCTACTGCACGCACGCCATCCGTACCAAAATATTTGCCCATATTCCTTCCTTTTGTGCTCGCCGGCACAAATTTCAAAAGCTAAAACAGCTCCGCCTGATGCGGTCCTTCTTCTTTTTCAGCAACTACAGTCGAGGAAGTTCCCTCTTGAGGAGCCGAAGTTTTCTTTTCCGCAGCCTCTGGCTGGGCGGCAGTTTCTTGTTTCTTAGGAGCTAAGCCCAATATTTCATCAATCTCTGCCGCTTCCACGACTTCTTTTTCTAACAGACGTTCAACCAATTTATCAAATTGTGCACGGTGAGAAGTAATAATTTCCTTTGCACGAGCATATGCACTGTGCAATGTATCGGAAATTTCGCCGTCAATACGTTGTGCCATTTCTTCCGAATATTGGCGGTGGCGGGATAAATCCCGTCCTAAAAACACTTCACCTTCTTCTCCGCCCGGCAAAGCAATGGGACCTATTTTCTCGCTCATTCCCAGTTCCATAATCATCTTACGGGCATAAGCGGTTGCTTTATTCAAATCGTCGCTAGCACCGGAGGTGATTTCTCCAAATACCAACTCTTCCGAAGCTCGTCCGGCCAGTAAAATGCAAATCTTATCCAAGATTTCAGACTTACTGGTTAAAAATTTATCCTCTAGCGGCAACTGCAAGGTGTAACCCAGCGCTTGACCGCGCGGCACAATAGTCACTTTATGCACCGGATCGGAATGATGCGTTAAACGGGCCACGATTGTGTGCCCCACTTCGTGCGCGGCAATGATTTTCTTTTCTCTTTCTGAAATGATACGGCTCTTTTTTTGCGGACCGGCTAATACACGTTCCACCGCTTCGTCCATATCAGCATTGTCCACCGCTTCTTTATCGGCGCGCGCGGCCAAAATGGCGGCCTCATTCACTACGTTTGCCAAATCTGCGCCGACAAATCCGGGCGTTCCTTTGGCAATGATTTTCAAATCTACTTCGGAAGCCAGTTTGACCTTTTTGGCATGCACCTTCAAAATTTCTTCGCGGCCTTTCAAATCCGGAGCTGGCACAGATACGTGGCGGTCAAAACGTCCCGGACGGACTAAGGCCGGATCTAACACATCGGGTCGGTTGGTAGAGGCCATCAAAATAATACCTTGTTTACTTTCAAAACCGTCCAACTCAATAAGGAGTTGGTTCAAGGTTTGCTCTCTTTCATCGTGCCCGCCGCCAATACCGGCAAAACGTCTGCGGCCTACCGCGTCCAGCTCATCAATAAAGATAATGGCCGGAGCATTCTTTTTGGCCTGTTCAAACAGGTCCCGCACACGGGCTGCTCCAACGCCGACAAACATCTCTACAAATTCAGAGGCAGACGCACTGAAAAAAGCCACACCGGCTTCTCCGGCTACCGCTTTAGCCAGCAAAGTTTTACCTGTACCCGGAGCGCCATATAACAAGACACCTTTGGGTAATTTACCACCTAATTTTTGGAATTTTTTTGGATTTTTCAAAAACTTAATGACATCTTGCAATTCTTCTTTCGCTTCCTCTACGCCGGCCACATCTTTGAAAGTAATGGTTTGCTTAGAAGGGTCTTGCATTTTCGCTTTGCTACGAGCAAAGTTCATGGCACTTCTTCCGTCATTACGCTGCGGACGAATAAACACAAACCACCACAGACCAATCAATAGCACAATCCATAACACGTTAAACAAAATGTTACTGACCCAGCTATTGTCCGCCTGCGCCTTATAGGCCACTTGTTTGGATGTTAATTCTTTTACCAGTTCCGGATCTTCTATGCGCACGGTTTTGAACTGCGCTTCCTTGCCATCCGCATCTTTGAAAGTTCCGGTGATGAGCGTAGGAGCAACCGTTAAATTAGACACTTCTCCGGTAGCCACTTTCTGCTTAAAGTCAGAATAATCCAGTTCCTGTGTTTTACTGCCGGGACGATTAAACAAGAAAACAGCCACGGCAAAAATGGCCACCCACATCAAAATTTGATTGACGGAAATAATCCGACGATGATTGTTTTTATTATTCATTATTTCTTAAAAACTCCAATATACGGTAAATTGCGGTATAGTTCATCATAATCCAGCCCATACCCGATTACAAATTCGTTCTCAATTTGGAAACCCACATATTTTGGGGTGATGTCAACTTTGCGATTGGCCGGTTTATCAAGTAAGCAACAAATTTCAATACTGCCTGCTCCGCGGTTGGCTAAATTTTTTAGCAAATAATCTAAAGTTAAACCGGTATCTACAATATCTTCTACAATGACCACATGGCGGCCTTTGATACTTTCACGCAAATCAAGCATCGTGCGCACTTCGCCGGTGGAATTGGTACCGCAATAGGAAGAAAGGCACATAAAGTCCATTTTGCAATCGATACTGATTTCACGGAGCAAATCTGCATAAAACATAATACTACCGCGCAAAATACCTACAAACAAAGGTTCTTTCCCTTTATAGTCGGCAGAAATTTCTCTTCCTAATTCTGCGATTCTGTTTTTCAATTGTTCCTGCGAAATTAAAATACGTTCCAGCACCGGCATATTGGACATAATTTCCTCCCAAAATGGTATATATACAGCATACCTTTTTTAGAGAGCGCTGTGAAGGGGGAAAAAGGCAGTACCCCCCTAAAAATAATGATTCACTAAAAATTTGTTATACTAAAAGGGTAGTACACAATTTATTCTGTTTTTGGAACCGTTGAAGAGACGGTGCGCTTTTGGGATACCAAAGGCAATAGCGAAGTCCAAAAACAGCTCGTTATCAGGCACTACATACCGGAGCCGATCCCTTTGGTGTGTGGTGCCGAGCGTTTGCCGCATCTTTAGGTGCGGCAGACCACGGCTGTTATATTTGGGGTCAACTTCGCTAGGCTCTGATATAGCAGCCGTTTTTGTTGGGTTTCAAAACAGAAAAAGGAGAATGTTATGAAACACAACAAACGGGGTTTTACCCTCATTGAATTATTAGTAGTCGTGCTGATTATCGGCATTTTGTCAGCCATTGCTATCCCGCAATATCAGAAAGCCGTAGAAAAAGCAAAAGCAACCCAAGCTTTAACTCTTCTAAAATCGATTCAAACTGCTGAAAATGCTTATTTTCTAGCTAATGGGACTTATGCAATAAATGATTGGTCTCTACTTGACGTACAAATAGATTGGCCCGATTCAACAAAAAAATGGTGGGAAGGCGGGAAAATACCAAAAACCAATGGAGAGTGGGTTTTAGAAATTTTCCAATGGGGAACAACTTCGATTGTTATGGGAAGAATTGAAGGGAATCATCAAGGCGGAGCTTTTATTTTACCTTTAATTCCATTTCCCGGTACAGATAAAATTTCTGCAAATCAAATTTATTGTGCAGAAAAGCGATGTTGCGGAACGGTATATAGGGGGACAGGTTATTGCGAAAAAATATTTGGAGGAACTAAAATTTATAGTGATGGTGGAGAAGATTGGTATAGTCTACCTTAAATATTTTTTATTAAGTACTATAGGATATGCCACCAAGCAACAAAACCCGATACGTTATGTGTCGGGTTTTGTGCGTAAATCCTTGCAGCCGAAGAAGCCGTTTATTACCTGCCAAACAGCTTGGCAATATCCTTCGTACTAAGCACCGCCACACAGGGCCTGCCATGTGGGCAATGCATCCCATCTTTACACTTCTTCATATTTTCCAACAGGCCTTCCGCTTCGGCGACGGAAATTTGGTCGTGAGCTTTGATGGCTTTTTTGCATGCCAGTAAAGCCACCATTTTTTGTTTCAGTTTATCGTCAGATTTGGCGGGATCTCCCACAATTTGCGATAGAGAAACAATAAAGGCCTTCATATCATCTTCCTTAAATCGCAACATGGAAGGAATGGTATTAACTAAAATCGTACGGGCTGAGAAACGCGCTAATTCAAATCCGGCCTTTTTCAACCAATCGGCCCAACTCATCAAACTTTCGGCGTTACTTGCAGATACATCCACATGAATGGGGAAAATAAGTTCTTGCACCGTCACTTTACGTGCTTCAAACGCATCTAAATACTGTTCATACAAAACACGCTCTTGGGCCGCATGCTGATCAATCAGCACGAGTCCATCCGGATTTTCAAATATCAAATAGGTTTTTTCCAGTTGTCCCAGATAATGATACGGCCCATGCCACCACGCCGGAGCAGCCGCTTGCGCAGAAGAAACTGCATCTGCTTTCGGAGAAGTTGTTTGCGGTTTAGAAGCCACGAATTCTGCATTGGCGGCCCGATACTCCACCGGATCTTCCGTTTCCCGCAAGGCCCAACTGCGAGGAGAGGATTCTTCCGACTTGGAAACAGCCGGGATACCCACTATTTCCCCGGGTTGTTTTTCAAATAAATCAGCTGACGCCACCGGAACAGAAGGCACCAAGGGTTTTTGCGTGGCAACCGGTGTATCGGACGCGTCCGCTTGCGGTTGAAAGTTCACCGGCTGGGCCGAACTAAATACCGTCTCCGATACCGCTTGCAAAATGGTAGAGAACATGTGTCTTTCATCTGCAAAACGGATATCGCGTTTTTGCGGGTGAATGTTCACATCGAAAGAGGCAGGATCGGCCTCTATATAAATGATAAAAGCGGGATGTCTGTCTTTGGAACGGACATTTTGAAAGGCGCGGTATACCGCTTGTTGAATGGTTTTACTTTCCACCGGGCGGCGATTAACAAACATAAATTGTAAATCACGCGTGGCCACTAATTTATCCGGCGGCGTAATGAAAATTTCCAGTCCCAACTCCTTAAAAGAGCGGTGGATTAAACTTTCCCCCACCTCCGCGCCTAAAATATCGCGGGCGCGGGCCAGTACCGCTTCTTTGACTGGTCCCGTTTGCGCAGGCAGCTGATATACTTCCCGCCCGGAACTTACTACAGTGTATCCTACTTGCAAATTAGCCAGTGCACTTTCTTCTACTACCTTTAACAGGCAAGCGCGTTCGTAAGAAGCACTTTTCAGAAATTTTAACCGGGCCGGCACATTGTAAAACAAATCTCGTATTTCCACCGTTGTGCCTGCAATAGCCGGGGCAGGGCGCTGGCCCATCACTTGACCGCCGTGCACTTCTAAACAAGAGCCTTCCCCTTCCGGCACGCAACTGGTCATTTTCAAATGAGATACAGCCGCTACGGAATATAAGGCTTCCCCGCGAAATCCAAAAGTATGCAAATTGTTTAGATCTTCAAAATGATTAATTTTACTGGTTGCATGGCGTAGCACGCTGGCCGCCAAATCCGCCGGAGTCATCCCGCAACCGTTATCGTTGATACGGATTAACTCCCGGCCGCCCCCCTCTATATCTATGTGCACGACCGTAGCTCCGGCATCCACCGCATTTTCTAATAATTCCTTTAATACGCCTGCGGGCCGCTCGATGACTTCTCCTGCAGCAATTTGACCGGCAGTTTTTTCATCTAACACATGGATTTTATTCATTTTCTATTCTCTTTTTCCATTCGGCTATCAATTGCAAAGCACCCATGGGCGTTAATTTGTCCGGATTGGTCATTTGGATTTCTTGTAAAATGGGAGCGGAAAATAAATCCTGTCCGGCTGTTTTTTCTTTGGCGGAAATTTTGGTACCTTTTTGCGCTTCCAAATCTTTAAGCACTTTGCGTGCACGCAAAGTTACGGCCGCCGGCAAGCCGGCAATTTCAGCCACGTGCACTCCATACGATTGATCGGCCGGTCCGGGTAAAATGCGGTATAAAAAGGCCAGTTTGCTTTGTCCCACAGCGTCTTGATATTCCTTGGCTTCTACGTGAAAATTTTTCACGCTGGCATACTTATTTTCCAAGTCTACTAACTCAAAATAATGGGTGGCAAATAATACTTTCGCGCCTCCTTTTGGACGGTATAAATATTCCACAATAGCCCACGCAATTGAAATACCGTCAAAGGTAGAAGTACCGCGACCGACCTCATCTAACAAAATCAAACTGCGCGGGGTTTGAGACGCTAAAATATGGGCTGTTTCATTCATTTCCACCATAAAGGTAGAATTACCCCGTTGCAAGGCATCGTGTGCACCAATGCGGGTCATAATTTGGTCTACAATTCCCACAAACGCTTCTTTGGCCGGTACAAAGGAACCCATTTGAGCCATAATTACAATCAAAGCTGTTTGCTTGAGATACACACTTTTTCCGCCCATATTAGGACCGGTAATGAGCATCATTTGGGTTTGGCAACCGTCCAGTTCCAAGTCATTGGGAACAAAAGAGCCCGCCGGAATTAAAGATTCCACAATCGGATGACGGCCTGCTTTGTAAGAGAGCCCCGTTCCGTCTGTTACGGTCGGACGCACAAAATTATATTTCAAAGCCGCCAAGGCTAAGGATAAATACACATCCAATTCCGCCGCTGCCTGAGCAAATTGTTTTAGCGGAGTCAGTTGGCCGGCCAAGGTTTTACGTATTTCGTCAAACAAAGCACTTTCTAACCGCAAAATTCGGCTTTCGGCATTTAAGATTTTATTTTCTAATTCTTTTAGTTCCTGCGTAATAAAACGTTCGGCATTGGTCAGGGTTTGTTTGCGTGTATAATTGTAGGGTACTTTTTCAATTTGCGATTTAGTTACCTCTAAATAATACCCATACACAGAGTTGTATCCTGCTTTCAAATTGGTAATACCGGTTTTCTCTTTTTCGCGGGCGCACAACTCTTCCAGCGCTTTGCCGCTGTTGCTACGCAAGGCACGCAATTCATCCAACTCGGCATGATATCCCGGCCGAATAATATGTCCGTCTCCGATATGCAAGGGCGGCTCTTCATCAATGGCCTCATATAATAATTTGGACATCTCTTGAGTAGCCGGATAAAATTGCTCAAATCGCTGTTGGATATGCGGAACTACTTGCGCACCGTATTTTTCCAGCCATCGATGCAACGGTTCTACATGAAGTAAAGACTGGCGTAATCCCCCCACATCGCGCGGAGAGGCATGTCCTGCCGCGGTGCGAGTCATAATCCGTTCAACATCGGAAATGTTCTCCAAAATAGGCCCTAATGTTGCCAGCGCCTCTTGATTTTGCATAAATCCTTGCACGCAGTCTTGCCGCTGGCGGATTTCCTGCACAGATAACGAAGGATGCAAAATCCACTCTTTTAATTTACGACTGCCGAAAGCGGTTTTGGTGTGATCCAACAAAGCCCATAAACTGCCTTGGCGAGATCCCTCTTGGCTTTTGACCAGTTCCAAGGAATTAACTGCATTTTCATCTAGTTGCAAATAATCGGTTAATTGACGGTACACAGGCACTAATGTATCCTGCACGCCGGGCTCGGTGGCCGCTACATACCGCAACACCTGTAACGCACACGTCAGCGCCATGGAACGGCCCTTCCATTGGGCCTCCACCGGCCAAGTAGGCGGGATGGTTTCTCCCCCCTGCAACGGATCTAACGTGGTCAATAATAAATGGGAAGGCAGTACCACCTTGTGTTGCAATTGCCGCAAGGTATTATCGTCTGCCATAATTTCTGAAGGATTTACAGCCGCCAAAGCACCTGCCAAATTGGTCAAGTGGGGATCATCGGTTTGCTCAGTAACCCAAAATTCTCCCGTGGATACATCTACACAGGCCATGCCCCAACCATTGCCCCGAGTAGTCAAGCAGACCAAAAAGTTGGATTGATTGGCATCCAACATATTATCTTCCAAAACCGTACCCGGAGTAATTACGCGGATTACCTTACGTTCAAAGAGTTTAGTTTTTCCGTCGGCCTCTGAGCTGACTTGTTCGCAAATACCTATTTTTTTGCCGGCTTTGAGTAGTCTGCCGATATAGGTGGTGGCGGCATGAAACGGGATGCCGCACATAGGTACCCCGTGCCGCTGGGTTAAAGTGAGACTGAGCAGTCCACTCACTTCACGCGCCTGCTCGTCGAACATTTCATAAAAATCCCCTAATCGGAAAAACAAAATGACGCCGGGATATTGGTTTCTAATCGCGGCGTATTGCTTCATTAAAGGAGTATCATAGGTACTTGCCATATGGTTATTTTATCAATTTTCAATGCTTCCTTGGAGCGTTAAATTTTTCGTCGGTAAAGAGCCACCTCTCTGTTTGGTAAGAAGAAACAAAAATGACAGTCGAATGCTTTTTTTGTTATAATAAATGTGTTGAAAATGCTACGACCTGCGGGATATCCCGCTCTCATTTCACTTTATTCGGTAGGGTGGCTGAGTGGTCAAAAGCAACGGTCTGTAAAACCGTCGGGCTACGCCCTACATAGGTTCGAATCCTATCCCTACCAAAATTTGAAACCCGCCTTCTTGGCGGGTTTTAAATTTTATGTATAGAAGCGGCAGGAACTGCTTCCTGCCGCGAGGATTCGAAAGGCGCAGCGATGTTTTTGTTTGAGCCGCGGCTGTTAGCGGCGAAAGGCAAAAACCGCGAGCCCGGCCTGCAGGAAAATTCCGTCAGGAATTTTACCGGAAGGCGAATCCTATCCCTACCAAAAATATACCCCGCGCAAGCGGGGTTTATTTTTATGAGGAAGTGTTCGGGCCAAAACTTATATTTCAATTTTTAGCTTATGAGCCAGTGCTTTCAAAATACTTTTTCCGCGGGCCGCAACGCTTAGCTTTTCCAGCCCTTGAAATACTTTTAACTGCACTTGATAATAGTTTGGCGTAAAGCCAAAAATATCAATATAGTTTAAGAACTCCACCAATTTTACCGCCGCTTCTATTTGTTGCGGTTGTTGCCAGAACTCCTGCGCAAAAGCCTCTAACTTTTGCTCCACAATCGGGTTAATCTTTTTCATGTCCAGCTTTAACCCCAGCGCATGCACATCTTCCAGTAATTCTTCGATTGCATGGACATCTATTTCTTTTTGCTGGAGTTCGGTTTGCAAATCAGAAGTGAGTACAAAATCCGCCACAGCCGCAAAAGCAGCCGGCAAAGGGGCTCCTACATATTTTAACCCGCGCACAGCCGGATATTGTACTTCAAAAATACGGTCAAATCCTTCTGTGGTTTGTTTTTCCACCCGGTGCAACAAACGGCTCAGCACTTCGCGCCGGACATCGGCAAACAAAGAATTAAACGGATAAATATGCTTAAAAGCGCGGGAGATTTCTTCCTGCAATTGTGCCGCCGAGCCATGCTGCATGGTATTTTTTAAGGAAGCAAAAATTTCCTGTTCATTAACTTCGTTGGCAGGAGCCGTACCGCAAGTGATACAAAATTCCTGATGCGTATATCCCACCGCAAACACCACGTCTTTCTCTTCTAATGTAATGATATTTTTGATGTGCATGCCGCCTGTCATCACACTGGCCTGACTAGATTTATTTACCACACAGCGGTAATGGCTAATCTCACAGCCGTACATAGGCAAAGGATCTTTGTCCATTGCTCCGTAGTGCAAGGCAATTTGCAAGGCGGTTTTTTCCAAAGACATACGAGACGGACGCACGTATTTTTCATACACGGCCGCGCCGTTTTTCAAACTCTTTACATTGCTGGGGGCCGCTTTTAACATTTGTACAAAATGTTCTTCCAGTTCCTTGCCACCCACTTGGACATGTAACTCCAAAGCACGCGAAGCATATTGTAAAATCTGTACTGTTTCCAACCCGCTGATTTCATCAAAAAACCAACCACAACTGGTGTACATCAGCAAGGCCGCCCGTTGCATTTCCAGTAATTTAAGTGCGGTACTGCGGTCCCGCCAAGCTGTTTCCGTAGCATGCCGCAAGAAAAAGCGGTGCTGGGCGTCCAAACTGCGGTCTAAAATCAGTTCTATATAATCGTTTCGTGCTGCCCACGGATCTTTGAAATATTCACGGCCTTTATTTTCAAAAGTCAGGGCCATCTCATCGCGAATAAAATCTAATGCGGCACGCAATGGAGCACGCCATTTCTGATGCCAGCCGGCTCGACCTGAATTACATCCGCAGTCACTGCGCCAACGTTCCACTCCGTGAAAGCAACTCCACGATGTATTTTCAATAATTTCCGCTTCATATTCAGGCGGATATTTTTCTAAAAATTCCCCATACACCGTCAGTTGAACATCCGGCATATCTTGTATGATTTCCAAACAACTGGCCAAAGCCATATCGGCAAATTTTTGATGATGTCCGTAGGTTTCTCCGTCGGTAGCAATATGTACCAACTGCGGGCCTTTGTCATCGCTATAAGTACCGATTAAACGATTGACCAAATTTTCTCCGCTTTTAAGCGTATCGGAAAAAGCAATTCCTTGTGATACCGGCCCGTCATAAAAGAACAAAGCTATTTTTTTGCCCGACGGCAAATTGCACAAGTAAGCCCGTTTAGGATCTACCTTGGCGCCAGATACATCCGTCCATTGTTTTTGCCCTATCTTGCGCACGCGGGCACATTGACCCGGTGCCAAAATTACATATTTTAATCCGTGCGCCGCCAATACTTCCAAGGTTTCGGTATTGCAGGCTGTTTCGGCTAGCCACATAGCTTCTGCGTCTCGTCCAAAACGGGTTTTGAAATCATACAGGCCCCATTTGACCTGTGTTTCTTTATCCCGCCCGTTGGCCAGCGGCATAATGATGTGATTATATACTTGTGCAATGGCAGAACCATGTCCGCCAAAGAGTTGACGGCTTTGTTTATCCGAATCTAAAACGGCTTGGTACACTTGCGGGGCATTTTCTTGCATCCACGATAAAAGCGTCGGGCCGAAATTGAAACTGATATGCGCATAGTTATTAACCAGACGAACCAATTCTCCCTTCTCATTGAGTACGCGCGCAACCGCGTTGGGGCCATAACACTCGGCAGTAATGCGAGCGTTCCAATCATGAAAAGGGGCCGCGCTGTCTTGGCGTTCGATAGTTTCCAGCCAAGCATTTTCGCGGGGAGGTTGATAAAAATGTCCGTGAATGCAAAGATATTTCATAAGTATATTGTAGCGTATTGAAGGCCATCTGTGCACAGGTGTGTAAAAAAAACTTGATTAAAAGCCGCACAAACTCTATACTATAGGTATCCGGCCGCGCAGGCGGCTATGAGGTGAAATATGAAAAAAACATTTATTTTAGACACCAATGTTTTGTTGCATGATGTAGATTCTATCTACGCCTTCGAAGATAATGATATTGTTATTCCGATGGTCGTCATTGAAGAATTGGACCAGTTCAAAAGCGAAGGCGACACCCGCGGCAGGAACGCCCGCATTGTCTCCCGAGAGTTAGATGCCCTGCGTCAAAAAGGCCGGTTAAACGAAGGCGTGAAATTACCCAAGGGCGGCATGTTGAAAATTGAACTGGATAAAACCAACATTTTACCGCAAGCATTGTCCTTAAATAAATCCGACAATTCCATTTTGAACATTGCCTACACCATGGCCAAAAAAGAGGGCTCTTATAGAAAAGCACAGGCCCCCGTTATCGTGGTGACTAAAGATATTAATATGCGCTTAAAAGCAGAGGCTTTGGGCCTTGCGGCGCAAGATTACACGTCGGACAAAGTAAACGTAGATGAACTATACACCGGCGTAGCGGAAGTGGAAGTTCCTGCCGAAAAAATAGATGCTTTTTACCGCGACAAAAAATTATCTTTGCCCAAAGATACCTATTTTCCCAATCAGTTTTTGATTTTGAAAGCCGCCGGAGATGCCAAAAAGTCCGCTATCGGACGTGTGTCTAATCACGGCGAACTTTTGCTCAAACCGCTTTCAACTCAAGAACCGGTAGCCTGGGGCATTAAACCCTTAAACAAAGAACAGCGCTTTGCCATGGAATTATTGCTCGATGATAGTTTGGACATTGTGACCTTGGTCGGCACCGCAGGCACCGGTAAAACGTTAATTACGTTAGCCACCGGATTGCAACGCACCATGGACGAAAATGCATATCGCCGCATGGTCGTGTGCCGCTCTATCGTACCGGTGGGAAAAGATTTGGGTTTTTTACCCGGAACGAAAGAAGAGAAATTGGAAGCATGGATGGGCGCCATTTATGACAACTTGGCATTCCTAGCAGACCGCAAAAACCCGGAAGAAGGCGAGGAAAAAGCGCATTACCTGTTAGATAGCGGTAAGATTGAAATCGCTTCCGTAACGCATATGCGCGGACGCTCTCTGCCGGGACAATATATGATTGTCGATGATGCCCAAAACCTCACACCGCACGAAATGAAAACTATTTTGACTCGCGCCGGAGAAGGCACCAAAATCATCATCACGGGCGACCCGTATCAAATTGATACGCCGTACTTAGATGTGGAATCCAACGGATTGACCTATATTGTGGACCGCTTAAAAGGCCAACCCTCTTACGGGCATATCACGTTTACCAAGACAGAACGCAGCCGCCTGGCGGATATGGCCTCCAAATTGTTGTAATTTTCAATAATTGGAATCAATTCATAAATCCCCGTCGTAAAGACGGGGATTTATTTAATCATCTGTTAATTTAGCACACAGCCATTACCGCTTGGCGTATTAACTAAATGTCCTCCATAAGGAACGCAATCTTTTGCAGTAAATCCCCAAGGAGTTGTTGCATTAGCCGCAGTTGCTCTTCTTAATTGATAGGATTGATCCGTAGCAGTGTAGACACCAGTCCAAGAATATATTACTCCCATAACGTCATCCTTTTTGTACGTACGTAGACTCACCTGACAAGATCGAAAAGTTGCATTTTCCGGTGCTAAACAACTAATGTCATATTTATTCATCACATTCTGTCCAAAATTCAATACTAACCCCGAAGTGTCTGCAGGGTATTGACCTGTTTCTAAACGATATGCTTCACCCGCTTCATAGAGAGAATGAGCTATTACTTTCATCTCAGTTATTTTTGCTTTTGTGACTGCCTTCTCATATTGCGGCAAGGCAATCGCTGACAAAATACCGATAATGAGTACTACTACCAGTAATTCAATCAAAGTAAAACCTTTTTTCATAGTTAGGCTCCTTGAAAGTTAATTCTAACACTACTTAATAATGTAATCGAAAAGAAACAATATATCAAGTCCTTTCCTTTATCGACAAAAAGACAATATCGCCCGTCTATCAGACGAGGTGTTACACCTACAAATTATTTTTCTTCTGTTTCGGGTTCTTCGGCCGGCTCAATATGTAAGGAAGAAAGTAGCATTTCCACCAGCCGGATATCGCTGGGGTATTGCACCAACTCACGCGCTTTAAGTAGTGACACCCACCGAATAGACAAAATTTCCGACGCATCATGTTTACCAATGCGTCCCAGTTTTTTCATTAAATACCACTGCACCATTTTTTTGATGTAATTACCTTGGAAGGTGAAAGCATATTTTACGCGAATCATCGGCCGGACGATAACGGCTTTGTAGCCGGTTTCTTCCAGCACTTCGCGCAGGGCCGCCTGACGGGGAGTTTCCCCTGCCTCAATATGGCCTTTGGGAAAAGTCCATATTTTTTTGCCCTTCATATTTTTTACTTGCACCAGTAATACTTTTCGTCCGTCCAGTATCACACCGCCGCAAGAAAATTCAGATACTATCATGCTTTCTTCTCAAAATGATACGCCGCATTTAATATTTTTTCTTCCTGCAAAATCGGCCCGTAGAATTGCAAGCCAATCGGCAATCCCCGTTTATCCTTTCCGCACGGAACACTGATACCGGCCAGTCCACCGATATTTCCCTGACAAGTATATAAGTCTGCCAAATAAACCGCCAGCGGATTATCGGCATGTTCGCCCAGCTTAAAAGCGGTCATCGGAGAAGTAGGCGTCAAGATGACATCTACCTGCTCAAATGCTTTTACGAAATCTTGTTTAATCAGCTCTCGCACTTTGACTGCCTGCAAATAACAATCCGCGTAATTTTCCGCTTTCAATGCCGTAGCTCCAATAATAATACGTTTTTTCACCTCGACGCCAAAAGGCGCGCGGGATACTTCGTAGTAATCGTTCAGATTAGAGGTAGTCTGGTCATTATAGCCATATCGGATACCGTCAAAGCGGGCTAAGTTGGAGCTCGCTTCTGCGCTGGTAATAATATAGTAGCACGGGGCCGAATATTTGGCATGTGGCACTTCAATATCTACCAATTGAGCACCCAATTGCTTCAGTTGCTCAGCCGCTTGCAAAACCGCCGTTTTAATCTGCGGATCTAAATCGTCCAAAAATCCTTTGGGCATGCCGACTTTGAGCCCTTTAATATCCTTCGTAAAATGCTGACTAAATGCAGGCACTTCATCGGGAAGAGAGGTGGAATCATTTTCATCCCGGCCGCATAACACTTCCAGCATACGCGCCGCACCGGCCACATCAGAAGCAAGCACACCAACCTGATCTGCTCCGGAAGAAAATGCCACTACTCCATAACGAGAAATACGCCCATAACCGGGTTTAATGCCCACTACGCCGCAAAAAGCCGCCGGTTGACGCACTGATCCGCCTGTATCGGTGCCCAAAGCCGCCGGTACCATACCGGCCGCCACGGCCGCGGCACTACCCCCCGAACTACCGCCGGGTACTCGTTGAGTATCTACAGGGTTGCGGGCCGGTCCATAGACAGAGGTTTGGTTACTGCTACCCATGGCAAATTCATCCATATTGGTGCGCCCGACAATAATTGCATCGGCCGCCAACAATTTATTGACTACCGTGGAATTGTACGGCGCAACGTAACTGGCCAACATCTTGGAACAACAGGTCGCTTTGTGCCCTTTATATAAAATGTTATCTTTAATTCCTACCGGCACTCCGGCTAACAATCCTAATTTTTCTCCGCGGGCACGGCGCGCATCTATTTCATCCGCGCGTTGCAAAGCCTCTTCCGCCCATACCTCTACAAAAGCGTTCAAAGTAGGATTTAATTTTTCAATAGCGGCTAAGGCCTCTTCCACCGCGGCGCGGGCCGTTTGAGCTCCGGTTTGTACAGCGTGTGCAATTTCCAATACTGTTTTCATTTAGAGCACCTTTTTCACCTTGGCACAATGGCCTTCTTTGGCAGGGAATGCCGCCACCAACGCTTCCGCCAGCGGCTCATCGGTAATGGGCTCGTCCGGGCGCAAATACGCCGCGCGAGCTAAAGATGTTTCCGGCACCGCAGTAGTATCTACTTCAGCCAGCTCTTTCATCCAACCAAATAAATCTTGCAATTGTTTTTCATAGTCGGCTGTTTCTTGCTGGGTAAGACGGATTTTGGTCATACGGGCACATTGAGCCGCATTGTCTTTTTCTAATATCATTTTGAGACACTCCTTTGAAAATACATTTTATATAATAATGGGGCAAGATGACTATAGGAAAAGGGGGTGTCACTATGGGATGTGGATGCGGATGCGGTGACGGCGGCAAAAAGAAATAAGCCGTTAAAATAAATAACTATGGAGGCAAAAAATGAAACCCACTAAAACAGTACAGACGGATATTTCTACCCAAAATCCAACAAATCCGGGTGGCAGTAGCTGCAGAATAAATACACATTTCGTGTTGGCGGTGGTAGCGATTTGTTTGTCTTGTTTTACGGGCTTTTTTGCTATCCCGCTGGCCTTGGGTGCGCTGATTTTTTCTTTACGTGCCCAAGACCAGCTGACTCAAAATCAAGAAGAACTGGCCCGTCAAAGCGCGTGGTGGGCGGGACTATTTGGCTGGATAACGGTTTTGATTGCGATGCTTCCTATTTTGCTGATTATCTTTTTCGGCGGGGCTATTTTAGCGACGATTGGTGCGGCCCTGCACGCGATGTGAAAAGATTAACAACAACCGCACTCGTCTGCAGTCACTTCCGGAATATTGAGTAGTTTAGCATAGTCCATCGTAGGATCATTTTCGGAACAAAAATTTCCACCCTGCGAAAGAACTAAAGTACCATTAAATCCTCTCACTGGGTCTGCTGCATCATAATAACAGATACAGACATTTTCATCTTTATACCCGGCTGTCGGGCCATAATATCCGGTATACCCATCCCCAGCATCGAACATAAAGTGATCCGTTTCCACTGGTACTTCAACTGCAAGAGACCCACTCCCAACGCTAGCACAGCCTGTTCCATTTTCTAAAGAACATACATCTTTTGCTTGTTTGAGTGATTTAAGCATAATTAAGGCTTCGGAAAAGCGTGCTTTGGCAACAGCTTTTTTATATTGTGGTAAAGCAATCGCGGACAAAATACCAATGATCAACACTACTACTAACAGTTCAATTAAGGTGAATCCTTTTTTCATACAGCCTCCTTTGATAATTTTTTTAAATGATACTAAAAAAAAAAGTGTCAAGTCTTTTTTGAAAATTCCCTAAAACCCAAACAAAAAAGAGCGGAACTATTCGTTCCGCTCTCTGTCAAAATTACTTTCAACTATTTCACTTGTATTAAGGCGAAGTGTAAATAATCTGTCTCCGGCATACCGATTAATACCGGATGGTCTTTAGCTTGGCCGCGCAGTTCCACTAGTACTGCACGTTTACCGGATTTGCTGACACCTTGGCGAATAATATCCACAAACAGTTCGCGCGAAATATGGTGCGAGCACGTAGAAAAAGCCAGATAACCGTTTTTCTCAAGCCCTTCCAAGGCCATCTTGACCAATTTAACATACAAGCCTACCGCTTGCGGTAAATTTTTGCGGCTTTTGGCAAAAGCCGGCGGATCTAACAGCACCATATCGGGTTGATCGGGCAGTTCTTTCTTTTTCATGGCAGAAAGCACGCGCTCCGCATCATCCCGGTGATACACGGCAATCTCTTTTACCCCGTTGAGCTCGGCATTTTTGTTGGCCAGTTCCACGGCCGCGGCGGAAGAATCCACTCCCCACACTTGTGCGGCCCCGTTCAAAGCCGCCACAATGCCAAAAGAACCGATGTACGAATATAAATCCACCACCAGTTTATCTTTGAAATAAGGTTTTAAGAAAGCGCGGTTTTCACGTTGGTCATAATAATAACCGGTCTTTTGGCCTACGCGCAAAGGCACTTCAAATTTAGCTCCGTTTTCTTCAATCAGCACCGTATCCGGCACTTCCCCTACCACTTCGGGCGTATTGTTTAATCCCTCTAACCCGCGAAAAGCACTGTCCGCACGGAAATAAATGCCTTTGGGTTTAAAAATTTTCTTTAACGCGGCGATGATGGCTTCTTTTTGTTTTTCCATGCCGGCTGTTAAAATTTCCACCACCAAAATATCACCGAAACGATCTACAATCAGCCCGGGCAGTTGGTCACTTTCCCCGTAACACATACGGCCGTATTTTCGGACGCCGATTTCTTTACGCAAGTCATAAGCGGCGTCTAAATTTTGAAAGATAAAATCTTCCGGCAATTCTTCCGCCCCTTTTTGCACCAAACGCACCGCAATTAAACTATGCGGATTAAAAAATCCGGTCCCCACGCAATTGCCATCGCTGTCGAGTACACGAACTAGCGTACCCGGCTCAATGGAAGTATCCAGATGGGCAATTTCATTGGAAAAAATCCAATAGTGCCCGGCTGCTATGCGGCGCTGTTCTTTGGGTTTGAGTTGTATTTCAAGCATTCTCTACGTCCTTATTAAAATCGTCAATGTTCTGTACCGGCATTCCGGATGCACATAACGGGCAATCCTTAGCGCTAAATGTCTGAATTGGATACGAGAGCAGGGCCCGTAGCGGCAAAGTCAACGGTAAAATACCCATGGAGCGGTCCACCATTACCGTAATGCCTAGCACTTTTGCGCCGGCGGATTTCACTAAGGCTTCCGCCTGCAATACTTTGCGCCCGCCCACGGTGACGTCATCTACTAATAGCACCGTTTCACCCGGTTTAATGACAAAATTATGTTTTAGAATTAATTTTCCTTTATCATCTTTAGAAGCAAAAATGGCCCGTGCTCCGCGCACGCGCGCCACTTCTTGCGCCAACACGGAGTTGGAAGGAGTTAAAGCCATAACCACGTCGGATTTGGCTGGAAATTTGTCGCTCATGGCTTGGGCAATTTTTTGTGCCAAATGCGGATGCTGAAGCAAAAGTGATGTTTGAATATATGTCTGACTGTGAAAGCCGGAAGGCATCACAAAATGTCCTTCTACCACGGCTCCGTGTTCTTGCAAAAGTGACAACAAATCTAGATTATTTCTTGGCATTAAACTCTCCTTTCACAAATTCTTTACTCTTCGTAAAATTCGTACGCAAACCACGCGCACGGGCAGCTGTGATTTGTTCATTGGTTTTTTTGGCACGCAGCATTTCCAGTTTAGGTTTTAACATGGAAGAAGACACCTTAAAGGAAAGTGCCGGATTGCCGTTTTCATCGGTCAAATTTTCCGCCAGCACACCGCGCCGAGACGAAGGAGTAATCATCGTCCAAATCACCAGCTCAAATGTTTCACGCACCCAGTCCGTCCATCCGGACACTGCCGCCGAAATAATCGGCCCCTGCGTAAAAGCGTTGTTAATAATCATTGTACCCTTTTTGAAGTCCGTTGAAACAGCCATTTCTTCAAATGCCACATCTTTGAGCACTTCCCCCACCTTAAAACTTCCGCTGCTTTCCATCCGGTGCAACATAATAAATGGGGTATAAGTAACGCTTAAAGCCTCTTGTTCTTCCGCTACTTTTTCCATTTGATGAATGATACCGTCTTCCAGTTTCATATCCACAGTACCATCTAAATCTGCCGCACCCGGCAACAGCCCTGTAAACGCAAACTCTGCATTAAATCGCTTACCGGACAAGACACTGCTGCCAAAAGTATCAGCATATAACGTACCCGAAAAACGAGGCATAAAGGTCGGCAAACGATCGCGGAAATTACGCATCCAAGCCAACTCTCCCGTCTGCAACGGAGTGGGGGCGGACGGTTTTTCCGGAATCGCTAAAATAACATCCACGAAATCCGCTACTACCCCAATAAAAGCCATCGGATCAAAATGCTTTAAGTAAATAGATGTATCAATAGTACGGTTGTCTTTTTTGATTTTATTAATAGACAGTCTTAATTTGAGCGGCACTTTGTTAAGTAACGCCGAAGAAATGTACGCATACACATCATCATTACGGTACGATCCTGTCATTTTTAATTCGTCAAAAACAGTATCGGCTACATGTACTTGACCCGAAGTAGTCTTGGCATACAAATCCGTAAAATTCTTCTTGGCGATAAACTGCCCGTTTACATCTTTTGCCTTAAATCCCCAAAAATCACCCGTTACATTTTTGGCGGTTAATTCCAATTGAGGCAAAACATTGCGGCCCTTATTAGACTGATAATTACCGGATGCGGCAGTTTGACCGGCTAACTTGAATCGATTGAGTGCCGGCCAGTGCTTGCTAAGCGTATTTAAGTCCGTTGAATCTGTCTTAAACGTGATATCTGCCGTTACCGGTGCACTGGCAAAATCGATTTCTCCGCTAGCCGTAACCGAGGTTAAATTACTGTGAAGGGTGGTTTCTTCCAGTGTTAAATGGGTATAGGTATCGTTCAGATTTCCTTTCACCGATAAAGTCGTAGCAGGAACGCTAAAAACGGGTAAATCTTTTTTGAAAACGGATAAATCTTGTTGGTCAAAAGCAGGCGCTTTGGCCTGTAAGGAAAAAGTAGGTTGGCGTAAATTTTCCAAATCTATCGTCATATTTACCGGCTTACGGAAAACCGCCACATGCGTTTTGAAATTACGCAGTCCAAACTTGGTCCATCTAAAATCTGCAAAATTAATTTGTCCCACTCCGCGTATCTCTAAATCAGAAATATTATCTCCCCATTGATTGCGCAGTACGGTTTCCAAGCGAAAATCAGACCAATCATTAAATCTCAATTTCCGAAAATGCATATTGAGCCCGTAAATGGCATGGCTGACTCCGCTTTTTAAATCTTTATAACTCATTACCCCGTTGCGAATGCGCCAGTCTTCAATTTTAATTTGCCATTTCTGACCGGTTTGTTCATTGACATACGTGGGTTGCGCTTCAGACATTTTTACGGGAGGTACATTATAAATACCGTCTTCCGCACGCAAAACATTAATACGCGGTTTTTGCAGGGTGACTTCATCAATAATCAGTTCATGATCTAACAAGGGTAATAACTGATAACGAATCAATACAGATTCGGCCGACACCACCTCTTCGCCCGGTTGCACTTCACTGTCCAACACGGCAAAACCCTTCAGCTCCACGGTATTTAAGAATTTCAGATCCAAAGAAGAAATGATGACAGGCCGGTTAAATACTTTTTGCAATTGATAGGTCATGGCCTGACTGATTTGCTGGGCGTTAAACATATGGCTTATCGCCACCCACGACACCCCACCGATCAAAAATACAAGCATGACTACAAACAACAACGTGCGCAGCAGTATTGTAAACAACCGGCCCACCCAATGCCACGCGCTAGATTTCTTTGTTTTCTTAGTTGTAGTCTGTTCTTTTTTGCTCATACTGCACTGGAAGGATTAGAGGAAAACCATCCCGCCACAAAATGAAAAATCAGTTTCCACACGTGCCAGCTTTCTCTTCCGATAGTAGCCGCCATCTCTAATAAATGCACCCGTTGCGGAAACAGTAATTTTAATACTAATACCAGCACCAAGGCATTACATAAAATAATCATAACCGCCGAGAACACACGTCCGCCGGCTAGTTTCAAATCAGGTTGGTCCACTTCCCACAAAGTTTGAAAGGTTTGTACAAAATGAAATGCCATGAAAAATCCTACCACAAACACGAAGGCCGAACGATAGGGAGCCGCATCTACGAACAAATCAACTGCCAAATATAAAAACCCCGTTAAAATAGCATAGAACGGCACAAAATAAGGAGCCAATACTACCATCGTATTGTAACGGTCCATTGTGACATGTCCGTTATCTTTGTTGACCGTAATAGAATGCACGCGGTACCCACACAACAAAGCCGCCACAGCGTGCGTTGTTTCGTGCGCCCATACATACATCCGTTCAAATTTATATCCGCCAAAATGGATCACACAATAAAGTGCCGCCCCGGCTAATAGTCCTACGGCCACCTGAAAGTCTTTTAAGACGTAGAAAAAAGCCCCCACCGTTTCTACGCCCACCCAAAACACCGTAGGCATTAATAAAATTGCAATGAGTAATTTAATCCATTTGTTCATAAAAATTTCTTGGTCCACGCATCCGTTTGATAAACTGTTCGTGCTAAATTTTTAGCAATGTCTAATGTTTCCCGAGATATCATTTTTGTTTGGAACGTACAGGCCCATATTTTTTCCAAACCTGCCACAATAGCCCGGCGAAATTGTACCTCTGTGCGCGCGCCGGTAAGTTGCAAAGAACCTTGGTATAATACCACTTTCCCAAAACGCCGTAACGCTCCCCCTAAAATTTTATGTCCGCCCTCTAACAAATCATCCTCTACCGGACGGGCAAAACAGCCGTTGGCAATCCCGTTTTGTTGTGGAGCATAAGCCGTAGCACTCACCGCACTTTGGCGAATCGGCTGGGCAATTTTTGCTTGCACAAAAGCCTGTTCGATAGCGCCATGCAACTGGGCATACATCGTTTGCGGGCGTAGTGTTTCACTTGGAAAAATCAAACTAAAGGTTAAATCCTCTCCATGAAATACAAGTCCGCCCCCCGTAGGTCGCCGGCACAAGGCGCCTGCCTGCAAAGGCACTTGTTTACGCACCAAATCATAGAACTGCGCATAGCCAAACGTCACTGCCGGGCCGTCCGTCCAATGGTAAAACCGCAGTACCGGTTCTGCCAAAGGCTCCCGCGCCAAGGTTTCGTCCAAAGCCATGTGCTCATAGACAGTTAGCGCAGGAGTTAATAATTGAACAGCCGCCATATTACCAATGTAAATTCGGCTCGCGGGCGGCGCCTACTTCGTCGATACGCGCCACAGGCTGCGTATGCGGAGCCTGCTTCACCGCTTCCGGTGCATTCTGAGCTTCTTCAAAGATCTTTTTCAAGGCTTCGGCAAAAGCCTCCAACATATCCCGGCTCTCTGTTTCGGTCGGCTCAATCATCAAGGCTTCCGGAACAATGAGCGGGAAATAAATCGTCGGAGCATAAAAGCCGTAATCCAACAACCGCTTGGCTACATCACTGGTATGTACCCCATTCATTTTTTCCTTTTGAATCGTCAGCACACACTCGTGCATACACGCACTGTCAAAGAAGGCCGGGAAAGCCTCTTTGAGCAGTACCCGCATGTAATTGGCACTTAATACCGCATCTTCTGAAATCGTTTTTAATGTTTTTCCGTCAAACTGACGCAAATAACAATAGGCACGGATACATACCGCGATATTTCCATAAAAAGATTTCATTTTCCCCAAACTTTTCGGCATTTTCCCACTTAGCGTGTAGCTGCCTTTGGCGGTTTTGGTTACCATCGGTTTAGGTAAATACGGAGCTAATTTTTCCGTAGCCCCCACAGGGCCAGCCCCCGGGCCGCCGCCGCCATGAGGAGCCGCAAAAGTCTTATGCAAATTCAAGTGCATGATATCAATGCCAAAGTCTGCCGGTTTAGCAGAACCGATCAGTGCATTAAAATTGGCTCCGTCCATGTATAACAAGGCACCGGCG
Organism: Elusimicrobiaceae bacterium; assembly: GCA_017528825.1. NCBI lineage: Bacteria > Pseudomonadati > Elusimicrobiota > Elusimicrobia > Elusimicrobiales > Elusimicrobiaceae > Elusimicrobiaceae bacterium. Next base: position 76,007 of record JAFXOI010000001.1, read on the forward strand.
TCATGTACTAACTGGGCAATTTGACGTATTTCTTTTTCAAAAAGACCTACTGTATTGGGCACCGTTAACATAACCACAGCGGTCCGCTCTGACAAAGCATTTTTTAAGGCCTGTAAATCCACACGTCCATCCGCGCCGGATTTTATATTTATCACCTGATAGCCCGCCATATGAGAAGTGGCCGGATTGGTACCATGCGCCGTGTCGGGCACAATTACTTCCGTACGCTTTTTGTCTTTTAAGGCATCAAAATAAGCACGCGCCGTCAAAATACCGGTTAGTTCTCCATGAGCTCCGGCTGCCGGCTGCAACGTAAAGGCCGCTAGTCCGGTAATTTCTTTGAGCATTTCTTGCAGATTATACAGCATCTCCAAAGTCCCTTGCACCGCTTGCTCCGGAGCAAAAGGATGTGCTTGCGCAAATTTATCTAAATTGCTAAGCACATCATAGGCTTTTGGATTGTATTTCATCGTGCAAGAACCCAATGGATAGAAATGGCTGTCCAAACAATAATTCTGACGGGACAAATTGGTAAAATGCCGCACGGTATCCTGTTCTGTAAGTTCAGGCAAGCGGTCTTTGGTTTTGCGCAAATACTTGGCCGGCACATATTTTTCCGGTCCAAATTGCGGTTTTTCAAAACGCACACCGCGCCGGCCCGCGTGGGATTTTTCAATACTGAGTTTACTGGTTTTCAAAATCTCTTGCATATTAAAACCCCCTCATAGCCGTTACATAAGCATTCAAATCGGCGTCGGTTTTTGTTTCCGTTACGCATACCTGCAAACAATTTTTTAATTCCTTGCTCACTTGGCCCAAATCATAGCCGGCGGCAATTCCTTTTTTCGCCAATTTTTTAATGACTTGTTTCGCCGGAACATTGAGCCGCAACACAAACTCATTAAAGAACGGAGTATGGAATTGAAGCGTGTGCCCGTCCGCTTGCAAGAGCTCGGCCAGTCGGTGCGCTTTTTCCAAATTAAGTTCAGCTACTTCTCTAAGTCCCTCAGGCCCCAACAAGGTCATATAAATAACCGCATTTAAGGCACACAAAGCCTGGTTGGAACAAATGTTAGAAGCAGCCCGCTCCCGGCGAATATGCTGTTCGCGTGCTTGCAAGGTCAGCACAAAACTGCGCTTGCCGTTTTTATCTTTTGCCATTCCCACAATACGACCGGGCACTTGGCGAACAAATTCTTTTTTGCAGGTAAAAATCCCCAATCCCGGGCCACCAAAATGCATCGCATTTCCAAGCGGTTGCCCTTCGGCCACGGCAAAATCAGCTCCGTACTGGCCCGGTGTATGCACCAAAGAAAGTGCCAGTGGTTTAGCCACCGTTACAAATAAGGCCCCAGCTTTATGCACCAGTTCTCCGATATCTTCCAGCGGTTCTAATTGCCCGAAAAAGTTCGGCCCGGCTACTAAGAACGCAGATACTTCCGGCGTCAGTTGTTTTTCCAAAGCCGCCAAATCTACCGTACCGTTTTGCAAAGGTACTTCTTCCAATTTCACGTTAGCGGTGTGTTTCAGATAAGTCTTTAACACTTCTTTGTAATGCGGATGCAAACCGGCAGAATATAAAATTTTAGTACGGTTATTGACTCGCAAACAAGCGGCCGCCGCTTCCGCCAAGGCCGTAGCTCCGTCATAATGAGAAGCACTGCATACATCCATATCAAATAACGCACAAATACAGCTTTGAAATTCATAAATCGTTTGCAAAGTACCTTGGCTGGCTTCCGCTTGATAAGGAGTATAAGCGGTTAAAAATTCCCCGCGGCTACTTAGTGCATTTACAGCCGCCGGAATAAAATGTTCTTCACAACCGGCTCCAATAAAATTGGACAACGATTGATTTTTATCGGCCAGTTCTTTGATGTGACGAGTCAGTGCTCCTTCCGGCAAGGCTTCCGGCAAAGAAATAACCGGATGTAATAAATCCGCCGGCACTTGTGCAAACAACTCTTGCACCGTGGACGCACCGATTTTTTGAAGCATTATTTTTTTATCTTCTTGAGTATGGGGAGTAAACATAAAATCCTCTAAAAAACCCCGCCCACAGGCGGGGATTTATTATTTATCTAAGGTGTCTTGGTAGGCCTTCAAATCCATTAATCCTTCATATTCTTCCGGTTTGCTGGCTTTGATTTTAAATAGCCATCCATCCCCGTGCGCAGCGCGGTTGACCAAGGCCGGATCTGCATTGACTGCCTCGTTCACTTCTACAATTTCGCCGCTGAGCGGAGCATAAATTTCGCTGGCAGATTTAACAGATTCAATTACACAGCAATTTTGTCCGGCGGTTACTTGCGTGCCAATTTTCGGCAAATCTACAAACACAATATCTCCGATTTCCTGCTGAGCATATTCGCTAATTCCCACAGTGGCCACTCCATTTTCCAAATAAGCCCATTCATGCGTTTTTACATATTTACTATTTTCTGCCGTATGCATAATTTCTCCTTATACCCGATTTTGATAAAACGGTGTTTTGACTTTCTTAGCCGGCAATTTGCGGCCGTGTATTTCTATTTCTACTGCGTCTCCTTCTTGTAAATCCGTATCGGCATATCCTACAGCAATCCCCTTAAACAACGGAGAGAATGTACCGCTGGTGACATACCCTTTTTCTTTGCCGTCTTTAAAAATCTTGCATCCTTCGCGCGGCACACCGGGAACAGTCAACATGAACCCGGTCAATTTTCTTTTTAGACCGGCTACTTTTTGAGCAGAAAGGGCTTGTTGTCCGATAAATTTTTCTTTATCTAATTTAACCACCCACCCGCAACCTGCTTCATACGGGGTTTGTGTTCCGGTGGCATCTACGCCGTTAAGCAAATAGCCCGCTTCCAAACGTAGCACATCGCGCGCGCCCAGGCCGCAGGGTTTTACACCGGCAGTTTTGAGGTTATCCCACAACGGCACAATCTGCGCCGGCGGCAACATAATTTCTACGCCGTCTTCGCCGGTATAACCGGTGCGGGTCACATATCCTTTGGCACCGAATAATTCGATTTCTTTAATCGTAAAACGTTCCATGTCCTGCACACCCGGTAGTAATGCAGCGGCATATTCCAAGGCCTTCGGCCCTTGTAAGGCAATCATGCCCCAGTTCTCACTATCATTGGTGATTTTGACGTCAAATCCGGCGGCATTTTTACTAAACCACGCCGCATCAATATCAATACAGGCCGCATTGACCACTACCAAATACTTCTCCGGAGAAAGCGCAAATGAAATAGCATCATCAATAATATGACCTTTTTCATCGACGAGATGTGAATAGGTCCCCTTGAACTGAGTACGTTTGATGATATTGGTATTCACATATTGCAAAAATTTCCACGCATCTTTCCCTTCTACCCATACTTGTCCCATATGAGAAACGTCGAACATACCCGCCGCTTCGCGCACGGCCTTATGCTCGGCTAAAATACTGTCAAACTGTACGGGCAACAACCACCCGTGAAAATCTACCATTTTTCCGCCGGCGGCCTCACAGGCAGCGCATAGCGGCGTTTTCTTCAAATTTTCTGTACTCACGGACTCCTCCACTATATATATGTATTGTATAAAATATAGGCCAAAAAAACAGAAGAAATACCAACGGTATTTTCCGCAATTGCTATAATAAGAATATGAGCGATACCCAAAGTGTGATTAGTGATGTAAAACTATTTATCGAACGGCTTAAAAAAGAAATGCCGGAAGTGTTCGGTTCTGCCGAGGAAAACTCCGCCGCCGAGCCGGACAAAATATTGTACGAAGGCAAATTGTATCCGGTGCGCATTCACGTAACACCGGACCAAGAGGAAGGGGTGGATTTTAACGGAGAACTTTTTAATATCTATCTGCAAACCCCGCAAACCAATCCCAACACACTGGCCGAAACGTGGCTGCGCGAAAAAGCAACAGAGGTGTTAAAAGCCAAAACAGCTCAGTGGGCCGCTAAAATAGGGGTAGAATATAATAACGTAGTCATCAAAGATCAACAAACCTTGTGGGCCAGTTGCTCTGCTAAAAAGAATATCAATTACACCTACCGCATCATCAAAATGCCGCCTGCCATACGGGATTATTTAGTCGTGCATGAATTGTGCCACTTAGTGCACATGAACCACGGCACCGAGTATTGGCAATTGGTAGGACAGTTCTGCCCAGATTACAAAACCTGCCGCCGATGGCTCAATGAAAACCGCGGCGCAGTTTGTGCAAATCTGGAACTAAAATATACGCCGGAAAAATAAGCGAGTACAAAACATCTGTTAATGAACAAAAAACGCGGAGCGAAATTTTTGCTCCGCGTATATCTTTTCACGATTTGCTACAAAATTTCCAGCGGAGCAAAGGCAAGCATAAAGGTGCGCATGACGCCTTTGCCAAATTGCACCGTTATCTTGCAACTGTCCCCCGAGCCGGCCACGGCAGTAATCTGTCCCTCTCCAAAGACGCCATGTCTTACTTTTCCCCCCACCGTTACCGTCTTGCCATTACCTGTAGTAGTGGAGGTGCCTTTTTCTTGTTTAGGGGCAGAAGTATTTGGGAAATGCCGGCGTGAATCCGAAGTGGCAAAACGACGCGGCGCGTAATCAAGATCTACTTCTTCTATCTCGTAGCCGTGTTCATCGTATTTTTTCTGAAATTTACTGCGGCTAACAAATCCTTCAAAACCATTGTAACTATCCGCACTTCGGCCAAAACTGCCTTGATATCCACTTTTATTACGTTGCCCACCGTAAAAACCGCCGCCTTGGCCATACAATCCATACTTCGTGCGGAAATTATCATAACGCGGACGGCTTTGCTCGTACTGTTCCCGGTCTTCCTCTTTTAACAAGCCGCTTTCAAATAAAAAGCGAGAGGGGACATTGTCTTTGAGCTCGCCATATCGACGCCGTTGTGCGGCGTAAGTCATAAACAATTTTTCTTTCGCACGTGTCATAGCAACGTAGCAAAGACGGCGTTCTTCCTCCATCTCATTTTCATCATCGCTATGAATAGGGAATAGCCCGTCCTCTAAACCGGTGACAAACACGGTGTTAAACTCAAGCCCTTTAGCCAAATGCACTGTCATCAGCGTGACGGCCCCGCTTTCACCGGCTTGGGAATCATCGGTACCAGTCATCAAAGAAACTTCCTGCAAAAAATCTGATAAAGAGGGCTCTTCTTTGCGTTCTTCATATTCCTTGACCGCATTAATTAATTCGTCTAAGTTCTGCAAGCGGGACTCAGCTTCGGGGTCTTTTTCCAACTCCGACTCAAGCATTGCTTCGTAACCGGACGTTTTAATTATTTTATCCATCAAATTCGTCGGGGTAGAGAATAAAACAGCCGCTCGCCAACCCTCTATTAAACGCACAAATTCCAGTGCCGCGCGCCGCGCTTGCGGGGTTAAATCCGGCACGGTTTGTACCGCTTTTAAGGCGCTATATAAAGAAATATGATTGGCTTGGGCATAGGACATAAATTTCTCTTGGGCGGTTTTGCCCAGCCCGCGCGTGGGCGTATTGATAACGCGCAACAAATTAATATCATCATTGGGATTAATCAATAGCCGCGCATACGCCAATATATCTTTAATTTCTTTTCGGTCATAGAAACGCACCGTACCGACCAAGCGATAGGGAATTTGATAACGGCGGAATTTTTCTTCAAAATTACGGCTCTGTGCATTAGTGCGGTAGAAAACCGCAATACCATTTAATGAGTTCCCTTCCACATCGATTTGATATTTAATGGTTTTGGCGACCCAATCGGCCTCTTGGCCTTCGGTAGGAGCCTGCCGCACTTCTATTTCATCGCCGTGCGGTTTATCGGTAAAGAGATTTTTTTCTTTACGTTGCGTGTTCTTGGTAATGAGTTTATTAGAGGCATCCAAAATCACTTTTGTGGAGCGATAATTCTGCTCCAGCGTAATAATTTTGGCATCCGGAAAATCTTTTTCAAATTCCAAAATGTTGCGGATGTTCGCCCCACGCCATGAATAAATACTTTGGTCCGGGTCGCCCACCACACACAACTTGCGGTGCTTTTCAGCCAACAAACGCGTGATGAGATACTGGGTATGGTTTGTATCCTGATACTCATCCACTAATACATATTGGAAAAACTGCTGATAATACGTGCGTACATCCTCGTGCTCTTTGAAAAGTTGTAAGGTTTTAACGAGCAAATCTCCGAAATCCAAAGCGCCAGCTTCCTTGAGTTTTTGTTCGTAACGTCTGTAAATTTCCGCGGCGCGAATTTGATAATCCAGACCGCTTTGCATAGCGGAGGTGGTCAACATCTCCGGGGTAATTCCATCATCTTTGGCACGGGAAATGGTACCGACAATTTGCCCTGCTTCTTTCTTAGGGTCTTTAACGCCAAGCTGTTCAAGTAGTAAGGTGACTACACGCTTTTGCTCGCTTTCATCATAAATGGCAAAATCTTTAGACAAACCTATTTTTTCGGCATTTTGCCTCAACACACGCACGCCAAATGAGTGAAAAGTATGTATCCACACTTGGCGGCTTTGGCCGGGGACTAATTGTTCCACACGCTCGCGCATTTCCTGTGCGGCTTTATTGGTAAAGGTAACAGCCAAAATGCGGTACGGAGAATATCCTTCCTCAATAAGTTTAGCGATTTTGGTGGTCAGCGTTTTGGTTTTGCCCGTTCCCGCACCTGCCACAATCAGACACGGGCCGTCCTCATATAAGGCGGCCTGTTTTTGTTGCGGATTTAAGGAATTAAGGGCCTGTTCTACGATCATTTTAATTTCAATTGTACGAGCGTTTCGATGTGTTCGGTATGCGGAAAGAAATCAAACGCTTCCACGTCCAGTATTTCATAAGATTGCGTTAAAATTTTCAAATCGTTGGCTAGTGTTACGGGGTTGCACGAAATGTACAAAACATTTGCCACACCCGATTCAGCCACCGCTTTGGCGGCTCTGGGATGCATACCGCTGCGCGGCGGGTCCACAATAATCAGCGCGTCTTTTTTCTCTATCGGTTGCTGTTTGACGAAATCTTCCACTTTGGCACAGAAAAATTGCACATTTTTGACCCCGTTGATTTTGGCGTTTTCAATACCATTGTAAATGGCAGGGGCAACAGACTCCACGCAAATACTTTTTTCGCACAAATCCGCGCAAGAGAGTGAAAAACTGCCCGCACCTCCATACAAATCATAAATGATTTTCGGGGATATTTTTTTGACCAGCCCCCGCACGCGACTGTACATCTTTTGAGCGGTAAGCGTATTGGTCTGAAAGAACGCCTGTGCCGCGAGAGTAAAAGTGACTTCTCTTTCTTTTTTACCGTCGGGCCCTGTTAAAATAATTTTTTCGCAAATATGGTCTTGTCCTTTCAGCACGCGCAAGATTTCCGGCGCGGCGGTATCGGCCAGCGAGGTATTTACCGCCAGCAAGATATTGGCTTGCGGCCACACACTTTCTACCGCTTGGACAAAGGTTTTTTCAGGTACATCATCCGTTACAAATAACACCACCATTTGCTCGCCTGTGTTTTTGCCGACACGCAACATCAAATGACGCAAAATGCCGGTATGTTTGCGGTGATCGTAATACTCTAAATTTTCTGTTTTGGCCCAGGCGCGCACGGCCCGCACCAAATCAATCATCTGCGCATCAAACGTGTGGCACTCCTCTATATCTACCGCACGGTCCCAACGGCCTTTGAGCTTAAAGCCGAAGCATTGTTCAAATTCCAGCGGCAAGGTTTTATCGCGTTTGACTTTTTTATCAAAAGGCTCTTTCCAAATTGGCTGACGGCAAAAACCAAGCTCCACTTTATTGCGGAAAAATTCGGGATGATCTGTTTGGGTAACCGGAATATCTTGGGACCAAAAATCTTTTAAGGTTTCTTTTAGACACGCGGCCTTTTTGGACACTTGCTCTTCATAAGACAAGTGTAGTAGCGCACAACCGCCACATTGTTTGAAATGTTTACACGTAATACTAGGCATTGATTTTAAACAGGCACACATCGCCGTCTTTTACAATATAGTCCTTCCCTTCCGAGCGAATCAGACCATGTTCGCGCAAGGCCTTTTCATCGCCGTATTTGATAAGGTCATCATAGGTGTATACATCGGCGCGAATAAAACCTTTTTCAAAATCACTGTGGATTTTGCCCGCCGCTTGCGGAGCAGTGCAGCCGACGGGAATGAGCCAACTGCGCACTTCTACTTCCGGCCCGGCGGTAAAGTACGTGCAAAGATTTAATAATTTCATGCCTTCGCGCACCACTTTTTCAAGGCCGGTATAATCGTTGCCGGTTTCGGCCAAAAACGCTTTCTTTTCTTCTTCGGAAAATTCGGCAATATCGGCTTCAAACTTCACGCACAATTCCACAAATCCGGCACCGGTTTCACGGGCGTATTTAGCCACCTTTTCGGCATTTTCCACGTTGCGTTTTTCAGAATTATTGCCCACGTATAAAACGGGTTTGGCGGTCAAAAATTGATACTCTTTTAACTCCTCCGGCTCCAGCCCCAAAGACGATACCGGCTTGCCGTTTTCCAACGCGGCTTTGATTTCTTTCATCCGCTCAAAGGCGGCAATGGCGTCTTTTTTGCCCGATTTGGCATTGGAACCTAACCGATCACAAATTTTAGTGGCACTTTCCAAATCGGCCAGCATGAGTTCAGTGTTAATTACCTCAATATCGCGCAAGGGATCTACCGAGTTCATCACGTGGGTCACGTTTTCATCTTCAAATAAACGCACGACGTGGATAATCGCATCCACTTCGCGGATATTGGCCAAAAATTTATTGCCCAGTCCCTCGCCTTGGCTAGCGCCTTTGACAATACCAGCGATATCTACAAATTTAATAAAAGCCGCGGTTTTCTTGGGTGGTTTGAACATCTCAAATAATTTATCCAACCGCTTATCGGGAATAGGCACAATGCCGACGTTGGGTTCAATCGTACAAAAAGGATAGTTACTGGCTTCTGCGCCTGCGCAGGTAAGCGCATTAAAAAGGGTAGATTTGCCCACATTAGGCAATCCGACAATACCAATTTCCATGAAAATCTCCTTCGGACATAAAAAATGCTAAAAATCTTATAGATATTTTAGCATTTTAAGAAAACAGGATGAAAAGTATTATAGGATCAATTATTTCACCTCTTAGATGTATCGGTAAAAGGAAACGTTATTAATAAACATCCCACCCCTGAGCCTCTAAACTTTTACAAATATGTTTACTATAGGGGTATCTATCATTAACAAAACATGATTTAAACCACCCTGAACTTTCAGAACTGTCTGTCCCTACTGCCAATTCATATTCCGCATCATTTGCAGGATCCCCATTCTGATAACGCCACACTTCTATCTGACAAAATGTATCATTACAATAAGCCCTGAAAGCAAAATTTTTGCTACTACAATATCCCATATCTATTGTGCAATCTAATGGCACATCTACTACTAATTCTCCCTTTGCACTACTTTCAGTATCTAAAAACTCAACAGTCTCTGAAGGATATCCGTTCTCTAAAAGGTATAATTCTATAGCCTTTTGCCAACTGTTTGCAAGTGTTACAACCTCTACTGCACGAGCTTTTTCTACCGCCGTTTTATATTGCGGTAAGGCAATGGCAGATAAAATACCAATAATCAGTACCACCACGAGTAATTCAATTAAGGTAAAACCTTTTTTCATATTGTTTGGCTCCTTGTTTTTATATACCCTTTCGCGCGCCAAAAATAAGTGTATAACGCGCTAAAACGGCTACCAGTAAAAAGATACAAAAAAAAAGTAAAAATCAAGCGTAGGCATTTTGGGGTCACCGCATACAGTCTATTTTATTTTTCCCCTTTCCCTTATGCCTCGCAATTTGATAAAATGATAGCATAAGTCCCGTTCGTCTAGTGGTCCAGGACGCCGCCCTCTCAAGGCGGAGATCACGAGTTCGAATCTCGTACGGGACGTATTTTTTGTATAGGAAATATAAAAATCATGGAATTATCAACCCTGCAAATGGTCTTACTCTCCGCACTTATTGTCGTAGTGCTGTTTCTACCGTTAACGGTACATAAAGTAGAAGAAAATTTAGAAGCGTTTTTGTTTTTGTGCGGGGCATTTGCCGTAACTGTTTCCAAGGTATGGAGCTGGCATCTAGTAGGAGCGGCCTTGGAAGACCCCATCAAAATTACCGCCGCAGTACTGATTGCCGGGTTATTATTTAAGCAATTTCACTCCCAATTACAAAAACTCACCCAATTTGCCGTCAAAAAATTTGGCCTGCGTATTACCTTATTTACCATTGTGGCAGCATTGGGATTTACCTCTAGTATTATTACCGCCATTATTGCCGCACTCATTTTGGCAGAAGTAGCTGTTATGCTGCCGCTGGACCGCAGAAGCCGCATCAAGCTGGTCATTTTTTCGTGTTATGCCATTGGTATGGGGGCTGTGTTAACCGCTATTGGAGAACCTTTAGGCACGGTAGTCATTTCCAAATTATCCGGAGCACCACATCATGCCGGATTTTTCTTTTTAATTCAACATTTAGGATGGTATGTGTTGGGAGGTGTATTATTCATGGCAGGGATGGCCAGCTCCCTACGCGCCGACGAAACCAAGGCTCCCGGAGCTAAAGCGGCCGATACCGCCAGCGAACACACCGTCAAAAGTATTTTTGTGCGGGCCGGCAAGGTATATTTATTTGTCATGGCTTTAACTTTGCTGGGTGACGGGCTCAAACCACTGGCCATGAAAACCATTACCTATTTAAGCGACTCTTGGCTGTATTGGATCAATATGCTTTCTGCCGTGCTGGACAATGCCACCTTGGCCGCTATAGAGGTTACCCCCGCTATTACAGACCGCTCTATTACTTTCTTATTGATGAGTTTAATTATCTCCGGAGGTATGCTAATTCCGGGTAACATTCCCAACATTATTTGTGCCTCCAAGTTAGGAATTAAGAGCAAAGAATGGGTCAAAGCAGCGTTTGGGCTGGGGCTCATTTTAATGTTTGTCTATTTCTTCATTTTATCGGCCATCCTATAAAAAATAAGCTTTTTGAGATCCGCCTTCCCAATAGAAGGCGGATTTTTTATATAATAAAAGTATCTTAAAAAGGAGAGCTGTCATGAAAATTCATTCCTTCAATGTACAACCAAATTTGCCGGAGAACATCAAATTTTTAGAAGAACTAGCCAATGATATGTGGTTCACTTGGAACTGGCCGGCTATTATGTTGTTTATGCAAATCGACTCAAAACTTTGGACAGATTCCCACCGAAATCCCAAATGGATGTTAGGATGCGTTCCGCAAAAACGCCTTGAAGAACTCAGCAAAGATGCCCAATTTGTCGCGCAAGTCAACCAAGTAAAAGACGCTTATTATGCTTATAAGAACAATCCGCACACTTGGTATCACGAACACAAACAAGAACAAGGTAATATGTTAACCGCTTATTTCTCCATGGAGTATGGTATTGGAGAAGGGTTGCCTATTTATTCCGGTGGTTTGGGAATGCTCGCCGGCGACCATATCAAATCTGCCAGTGACCTTGGAATGCCGATTATCGGGGTAGGTCTATTCTATAAGAAAGGTTATGTACAACAGGTGCTCAACCGCGAAGGCTGGCAAAATGAAGAATATCCCGATAATGACTGGGCCCACATGGCCGTAGAACGGGTACTCAATCAAGAAGGAAAAGAAATTACCGTAGATATTCCACTTGGATTTAATGAAAATGTAAAAGCGTGCATTTGGCGCGTAGATGTGGGCCGCACCCAGTTATATTTACTAGATACCAATTTGCAGGAAAATACCCCGGCCCAACGTTTAATTACGGAAAAACTGTACGGTGGTGATCGTGAAAATCGTATCCGCCAAGAAGTGGTGCTGGGCATCGGCGGTGTGAAAGCCTTAGCTGCCATGGGCCTCCACCCTACCGTATATCATATCAATGAAGGACATAGTGCTTTCTTACTGATCCAGCGCATTTTGGATATCATGCAGGCTCGACAAATGAATTTTTCTCAGGCGCGGGAAATTGTGTGGGCCTCTTCCGTATTTACCACCCACACACCGGTAATTGCCGGAAACGAACATTTTGATCCTATGCTCGTGCGCAAATACATGGAATATTACGCCCAACAAATGGGAATTTCCTGGGAAGACTTTTTGGCGCTTGGAAAAGAAAAATCCGATTCAACTACTTTCTGCATGACCGTTTTGGCATTACGTTTAACTGCCTATGCCAACGGAGTGGCCAAATTGCACGGAAAAGTCAGCCGTGAAATGTGGCGCAACTTGTGGCCGCAACTGCCCATCAACGAAGTGCCCATTGACAGTATTACCAACGGGATACATAGTTCCTCTTGGATTTCGCATGAAATCAATGATTTATATCGCAAATATCTCTATAACAATAACCAACTCGACGAAATAGACCCGTCCAAACAAGAAATATGGAATAAAGTGGCTGACATTCCCGATGAAGATTTGTGGAGTGTGCATAACCAACGCAAAGTCAAGCTCATCAATATGGCACGCACACGCTTAAAACAGCAGCTCAAACGTCAGGGTTTTGACGTTATGACCGTCAACAAAGCCAATCGTGTCTTAAAACCGGAAGTATTAACCATCGGTTTTGCCCGCCGCTTTGCGACTTACAAACGGGCCACCTTACTGTTTAAAGATTTAGACCGGTTGGATAAAATCGTCAATAACCCGTTGCGCCCGGTGCAATTCGTTTTCGCCGGAAAAGCACATCCGGCCGATACGATGGGAAAAGAATTTATTAAGACCATCTACAATTTAACGCAAAACGATCCTCGCTTCAAAAATAAAATTGTATTTATGGAAGATTACAATATGAACACCGCCCGCTATATGGTGCAAGGCGTCGATGTGTGGCTTAATAACCCCATCCGCCCCATGGAAGCAAGCGGTACGTCCGGCATGAAAGCCGCCGTGAACGGAGCACTTGCCTTGTCCATTTTGGACGGCTGGTGGGACGAAGTGGGCCCGTGTGATTTCGGCTGGTCAATTGGCGGCGCGGAAAAATACGGCTCCGATGCGGAACGTGATGCGGTGGAGGCGGAATCTCTCTATAACTTATTAGAGCAAGAAATTGCTCCCGCTTATTATGCCAAGAATGAAAAAGGATTCTCCCCCACCTGGCTTGCGTTAATGAAGAAATCTATTCAGCAAATTGCACCTTTCTTCAATACCAACCGTATGGTCAAAGAGTATTATGAAAAATTCTATGTGGGTGCACATAATTTTGGCCAGGGTTTGGCACAAAATGATACCGCCGTACAAGTGGCTGCTTGGCGTAAGAAAATTATGGATAACTGGTATCGTGTCAATGTGACAGACATTACTCCTTCCTTTGACAAAGCCATTTTAATGGGAGACAAATTAAATTTCAAAGCAAAAGTATTTTTGGGTAATTTAGCTCCGGAAGATGTCCAAGTAGAATTGTACTTAGGCACACGCGGTGCTTTGGGAGATATCGACAAAGAAGATGCCGTAGATATGAATTGTACCGGAAAGGACGGAGAAGCCTATATCTATGACGTGCAAATTTCTCCGTTTAACAGCGGACGACAAGATTATGCTTTGCGTATTTTGCCCGCCTGCGATAAAGTGCCCAATGTACTCATGCCGTTCTTTATCCGTTGGGAAGAGTAAGTAATTGTTACTTTTTTCATTGCAGAAAAGTAACCAAAAAGCTAGGCAATCTGAGAAATAAAAAATTGGGTTTTAAGGGAATTTTTATAACTTGCAAAGTAACCTTTGCTCAAACAATAAAAATTATACTCCCTTAAAACTCAATTTTTTAAGCATTTCTATGATTGCCCTAAAAAACTAATTGAAATTTACAACTTATGCTCAACATCGTACTCATTAACCCCGAAATCCCGTTTAATACCGGTAATATCGGCCGCTCCTGTGTGGCTACCGGTACTCGTTTGCATTTGGTAGGGAAACTAGGTTTCAAAATCGCTTCTAAAGAAATACGCCGCTCGGGCCTGGATTATTGGCCTAATTTGGATTATAAACGCTATGAAACTTGGGAAGAATTTTTGGATGTAAATAAACCGACCCGGGAGCAATTATTTTTCCTTTCCACGAAAGGGAAAACCGCTTACTGGGATGCTGAGTTTAAGGATGGCAGTTACCTCTGTTTCGGAGCGGAATCCTGCGGCTTGCCCAAAGACTTCTACGAAATTTACAAAGACCGTCTTTTCACCATTCCGATGACAGGGCCCGTACGTTCCTTAAATCTTTCTTCATCGGCCGCTATTACCTTATTTGAAGCCCTTCGGCAAAATCAAATAACCTACTTGAAAAAATAGTTTCCGATTAGCATAAAAAAACCGCCCCGCTTTTGTATAAAACGGGGCGGCACTCAACTAAATCAACTAATACTAGAACTCCGATTCGTCCTTGAGTTCTCCTTCTTCATTGTAAAGTTTTTGTCGTCCGCCGCCATCGTCTCTTACTTCAATTTGGCTCGTCAACATTCCCTTTTCATTGTAGAAATTCAGCACGGCAAATCCATAGTCTGAAGACCAAGAGATTTCGACAGAGTTGTGTAACAAGTTTTCTCCGCCCGGTACGTCCACATCTTTACAATTGCCGCTGCTGTCACATACGTTTAAAACAGTTTGTCCTTCAAAATACTCAACTCCGACACCTTTATCCAGGTCCTTATTGAAATTCCATTGATAATTGAGCTGGCCGCCATCATCGTATGTGTAAGCCTGGCACTGGCCTTCCATACAATAGTTCACCTCTTTGCCGGAACGAGTCATCCACGATTCTTCCATTCCGCCAAAACGGTCCTTACAATTTCCTTCCGTACAGGCATAGGCCAATCTATCATCGTCTCCGTATTCGTAGTAAGTATCTCCCTTTTGAGTCAAACGGCCATCCTCATCATAAATATAATCTATAGTCGTTCCAGTTTCATTATCCGTTTCCGAAATGATATTTCCTTTCTCATCGTAGGTTTTGGTCACGCCCTTTTCGCACTTATCCTCTCCTTCGCAGCGGCTGGTAGTTTCCGTTAATTTCGTGCCATCTTTACTGTATACCGTTTCTACGCAGGAGGAATAGTCATCTCTGCATTTATTCTCACTATATCCCTCTTCCGTATAGGTTCTGACACAACTGTATCCTTCAAAATGTTCTTCACACTCCGTGGTTTCCCCCAGACCGGGCTCGTCAGCTGCTGCTCCGAGGTCATCGTTATTGCCGCCGCCGCTGGTTCCGCCGCTGGTTCCACCGCTGGTCCCGCCGCTGGTTCCACCACTGCTGGGAACGGTCTGCTGGGTAATTCCCAAAGTTTTACAGTATCGTTGTCCCATACTGCTACTGCTACTGCAGGAGCGGGCAGTAACTTCACCATCTTTATTGGTAAAAGAAATCGTATAGCCGTTGCCACCCAAATTACTTCTCTCCGCGTTGACTTGCAATTCGCTGGCACTTTTTCTATCCACCGAGATATTGAAAAATTTGGACTTCGTTCCGGCATACAAATTGTTATCCACTGTGGCCGGATAAGCATTGTAATTTTTGATGTAAGCCACGTTGGCCGCCTCGCTCATGGCTTGTACGTTATGGAGTCCTTCCATAGCGCGGCCTTTTTCCATCGCCACTTTATATTGCGGCAAAGCAACGGTCACCATGACCGCCACAATGACCATGACGATTAACAATTCGATAAGTGTAAAACCTTTCTTAAATATATTCATAAACATCCTCCTTATACTTATTATATAAATTTCCCGTTAAATTTCAAGGAAATTTATAGTCGATTTTTTTATAAAATAACTACAATGAACGCACGGAGATTTTTTTGGATTTTATTTTTGCTCAACCTGTTTAATTACATAGACAGGCAAGTGCTGTTTTCCGTCTTTCCGCTCATTCAAGCCGATTTACAAATCAGCGATTTTCAGCTTGGCACATTGGCCTCTATATTTATGCTGGTGTATATGTGTTATGCCCCGATAGTCGGTTTTTTTGCCGACCGGCAACCCCGCCATTACTGGATTGCCGCCAGCGCGCTGATTTGGAGCGCGGCCACTTTTTGTAGCGGACTAGTCAAAAATTATTTTTCCTTGCTGGGCACACGGGCATTTATCGGCATAGGCGAAGGCGGGTTTACTACTATTGCGCAACCTTTCCTGGCCGAACAATATCCCAAGCAAAAGCGCGCCACCATTTTGGGATATTTTGCACTTGCGCTCCCGTTGGGAGCCGCTTTGGGATATTTGACAGGCGGCCTCTTGGGCAAATACTGGGGCTGGAAAACAGCGTTTATGCTGATGGGGATACCGGGGGCCATTTTAGGCCTGCTCAGTTTTGTTTTCCTCAAAGACCGCCCGCACCGCCACCTAGCTAACCGCGCTATGCCTTCTTCTCTACAATATTTGGCACTCCTGCGCAACAAACCGTTTCTTTTCCTATGTTTAGCCCATGCCATGCAAACGTTTGTCTTGGGTGGCTTATCCGCGTGGATGCCCACTTATTTGCACCGTTTCTTTCATTTAGATTTAGGACAGGCAGGCATGATTTTCGGTGGTATGGTTATTGGGGCGGGGGCGCTAGGTACTTTTTTAGGTGGGCACGTGGCAGACCGGTTGCTTAAAAAAACAAATTATGCCTATTTTATTGTCATCGCGGCTAGTTTGATTTTAACCATTCCTTTTGGCGGGGCCGGTATTTTAAGCCACCGGATGCCGTTTTCGCTCATTACCTTTTTTATTGCAATAACGTGTATTTTTATCCCCATGGGGCCGATTAGTGCCTCATTAGTCATTTTAAGTAGCCGCCGGATACGCTCGATGGCCTTTGCGGTCAATATATTTCTCATTCATGCGTTGGGGGATGCTATTTCCCCGACGCTTATTGGCAAAGTGTCCGACTTGTTTGGTCTAAAAATGGCCTTTTTGGGATGTTTGGCAATGCTGTTACCGGCCTGCCTTTTCTTATACTCTTGTGTCAAAACCGCCCGAGCCGAAGGCCGCCTGATTCGTTATTATGCGGTAGATACAGCGGAATAAATTTGTTTTTTATCCAAAAATTACTATACTATAAAAAGGAGTTATAGCAGTACCCCGGGCTGATCCCCCGGCACACAATTTAATCTGTTTTTGGAACCGTATGCAGAATACGGAGAGCTGCCAATCGGCGGCACTATTTCCCTCCAAAAATAGCCGATTGAGGCACAAAATAACGGACCTTCGAAACCCGTTGTTTTGTGCCGAATGTTTATCGTTTTTGACGGTAAACTACGGCTGTTTTGTTTTGGGTTAGGGAAATAGGCTCAAACATGACAGCCGTTTTTGCATCTTATTTTCCAAAACAGGTAAAAGTGGAGGAGATGCTGAGCAAAGACGACTCAGCATGACGACTTAATAAAGATAAGGAGAATAAGATGAAAAATAAAAAACAAGGGTTTACCCTAATAGAATTATTGGTAGTGGTACTGATTATCGGTATTTTATCAGCCATTGCCTTACCGCAATATGAAAAAGCAGTCGAAAAATCTAAAATCATAAATATGCTTCCTTTATATAAAGCTGTTATTCAAGCTAATGAAATGTATGATTTAGAACATGGGCAATCGTTAGCTCCCAATTTTGATGCTTTGGGCCATATTCTACCGGACGATTGGACTGGCACAGATACCAATATCGCTACAAATGGCGAATGGCAATTATACTTTTCTTATGATAATAAACATGGTTGGCGCTATATTGAGCTAAGGCATTTAACAGGCAAGTATGCACAAAGTGGTTTTATATGGTTAGTGCGAGATAGTGGGCAACAGCACGATAGATTTCCCGATAGATTACAAATTGTTTGTTTTGAAAAATCAGACATGACTACCGGTCAAGGCGGATTTTGTAAAAAGGTATTAGGTGGAAAATATATTGGAAGCAATGGAAGCTATCTTTATACTTTTCCCTATTAGATAAATAAAAAGCCACAATAAAAATTGTGGCTTTTTATTTCTGTTCTAAAACTCCCTTTTACTTCACGCTATCAAATCCGGCTTGTAGGGCTTTGCGGTTGAGCTCCAACATTTCCGGTTTGGCGCGTTTATATACTTTTTTCATCGCGTCACATACGCTATCTAGTGTGACGGTGCCGGTTAGTTTAATAAACGCTCCGAGCGCCACCAAATTAGCCACGCGGTCCATTCCCACTTGTTGGGCCAACTCATTACACGGCACACACACGGTGGTAATATCCGTGCGTGTCGGGCGGGAATTAATCAGCGAACTGTTCAAAATTAAAAGTCCGCCTTTTTTGAGCATGGGTTCAAATTTCGGTAGTGACGGCTCATTCATCACAATCACCGTACTGGGAGCAGACACAATCGGCGTATACACTTCCCCGTCGGTTACCACCACCGAACAGTTGGCCGTGCCGCCGCGCATTTCCGGTCCGTAAGAAGGCAACCAACTTGCATTTTTCTTATCTTCCACACCGGCCTGCGCGAGCAAAATGCCCGCCGAAATAACCCCTTGTCCGCCAAATCCGGCAATTCTAATTCCTTGATACATTAGTTGGCCCCCTCGTCTTTAAAGACACCTAACGGATATTGCGGCATCATTTTAGTGCGCACAAATTCCAGCGCTTGTTCCACATTGGCATGCCAGTTGGTCGGGCATTGGGAAAGCACTTCCACCATGCTAAAACCGACGCCTTTGACTTGATTTTCAAACGCTTTTTTAATGGCTTTTTTGGCCGCCATGACGTGTTGCGGCGTATCTACCGCTACGCGCTCTAAATACTTGGCGCCGGTAATCTGTGAAAGCATTTCGCACATATTAATCGGCCAACCTTGCAATTTCGGGTCGCGCCCTTTCGGGGCAGTGGTGGCTACTTGGCCCACCAAAGTCGTCGGGGCCATTTGACCGCCGGTCATCCCGTAAATAGCATTGTTAATAAAAATGACGGTAATATTTTCACTACGCACCGCGGCATGCACAATTTCCGCCATGCCGATAGAAGCCAAATCTCCGTCTCCCTGATAGGAAAACACAATCGCGCCGGGTTTACTGCGTTTAATACCGGTGGCAATCGCCGGGCCGCGGCCGTGTGCGCCCTGGACCATATCACAGGCAAAATAGTCGTCGGCAAATACCGCACATCCTACCGGCGCCACGCCAATCACACGCTCGGCAATTTTCAGCTCGTCAAACGTTTCACACATCAAACGGTGTACAATTCCATGGCCGCAACCCGGACAATAATGCATGGGTTTATCGGTTAAACTTTTGGGTCTTTGTGCTAAAATCGTGCTCATTTGTTGCCTCCTTTGCGGTCACCTTGTACCCCTAAAGCGAGGTCACGTTTACACTCGTAGGTAAATCCTTCTGCATGGCGTTGCAAGTCAAACAGTCCGTCGGTTTTTCCGTTCAAAGCCGACTCACACGCCTCTAAAATCGCCGCTCCTTCCGGCTGGCCGCCGGCGGGATAGGCCTTCAAATAAACGGGCGTTTTATCTCCCACGGCGAGTTTCACATCTTGCACCAGTTGTCCTAAACTTTGCTCTACGGTTACAATCGCCTTGCATTTTCCGGCCAGTTCCGCTAAGCGTTTAGACGGGAACGGCCACAAGGTAATCGGACGGAACAGTCCTACTTTTAAGCCCGTTTCTTTGGCGTGATTAACAGCTTCCAAACAAGCGCGGGAGGAAAGTCCGTACGCCACGAGTAACACGTCGCAATCTTCGGTGTTGCGCTCTTCATAGCGTGCTTCGGTCTTTTCAATCAGTCCATAGCGTTTGGCGCGCTCGGTCACGTCAGCAATTAAATTGTCCCCTTTGTAAGAAAACACTTTGGCTTTGGGGCGAGCCCCTTTTTCAATATCTACCGCCCAGTCAAATTTACCCAGTTGATTGGGATCTACCGGGTCAAAATTAAACGCCATACTTTCCATCATTTGACCCAAAATACCATCGGCCAAAATCATACACGGCATACGATATTTTTCGGCTAAATCAAAAGCCAATTTAGGGAAATTGCCTAATTCTTCCACGGAATTGGGGGCCAGTACAATCACATGATAATCGCCGTTACCGCCACCGCGCGTAGCTTGGAAATAATCCCCCTGCGCACCGCCAATACTGCCCAGTCCAGGGCCGCCACGCATGACATTAACAATTAAACAAGGCAAATCGGCACTGGCTAAATAGGTAATACCTTCTTGTTTCAAACTCACTCCGGGAGAAGAAGATGATGTCATACTTCGTGTACCGGTAGCGGCCGCACCATAGACCATATTAATCGCGGCAATTTCACTTTCCGCCTGCACAAAAGCGCCGCCGGCATCGGCCATATAAGCCGCCATATATTCCGGCACTTCGTTTTGCGGGGTAATGGGGTATCCGGCAAAAAAGCGTGCCCCGGCGCGGATGGCGCCTTCGGCGAGAGCTTCATTGCCTTTTCTTAATGTTTTTTGGGTCATAAATTCCTCAAATCAGTCTTTAATTACCGTAATAGCAATATCGGGGCACATCATATAACACATCGTGCAGCCAATACAATTTTCGGGGTGTTTCATCTCGGCTGGGAAATAACCTTTCTTACTAATGGTTTCACTTTTGTCCAAACATTTTTTAGGGCAAGCGTTGACACACAAGTAACACGCTTTACAGCGATTGGCATCCACTTCAATTCTAGGCATCGGGTATGCCTCCTTATTAATAAGTCCTACTTAAATTGTATGTCTTTTTCCTTGGGGGTGCAAGCGCTGCAAAAGGATTTGTTATAATAAGCTCATGTCTAAAACGGATTTATACCCCCTACTTAGTAAACAAGCCGGCGCTTTATTAGAGGCGCGTTTTGGTCTTGTGAGCAATATGGCTAACTTAGCTGCGCTGATTTACCATACGTTGCCGGATATCAACTGGGCCGGATTTTATCTGCTGGATAAAAATATATTACGCTTGGGCCCCTTTCAGGGAAAACCGGCCTGTACGGAAATTCCGCTTGGCAAAGGCGTATGCGGCACGGCGGCCCTGCAACAAAAAACGCTCGTAGTGCCCGATGTGCATCAATTTACCGGACATATTGCCTGCGACAGTGCTTCTAAAAGCGAAATAGTAATCCCGTTACTTCAAGACGAAAAAGTGTGGGGCGTATTGGATATAGACTCACCGGTATTGAACCGATTTGATGAGATGGACCGCGCGGGATTGGAAGAAGTCGTGCGGGTATTTGCAAGTGTCGTGCAAATATAGTATTATATAGAGGTAATGCCGAGGTAGCTCAGTGGTAGAGCACTGGTCTGAAAAACCAGGTGTCGACAGTTCGATCCTGTCCCTCGGCATTTCTTTTCTTCGTAAAATCCTTTACTTCTTTGTCGTTCGATTGTTCGGATACCTCCGCCCTCCGGGCGCGTTCCTACAGTATACCTCACAATCTCACTCCGCGAATTAAAATATTTTTCTTTGAAAAGCACGGTGCCCCGTTTTTCTTACTCGGCATTTCTTTTCTTCGTAATTTACCCCACTTCGTTGTCGCTCAAAAACTCGAATACCTCGGCACTATCGTGCCGCTTCGCACATTGCACTCACTTTTAAAGTACAATATACATATGAAATCTTTTCCGCGTTTTGTAGCCCTACGCTATATGCTGCACCGCAAAGGTTTGTTTGCGCTGATTACCACGCTCATCGGCGTGGCGGGCGTGAGCGTGGGCGTGGCTGCCTTAATCACCACCTTATCCGTGATGAACGGTTTTCAAAGCGATATTAAAGAAAAAATCATCGGGGCGCAAAGCCACATTCTTATTTTCGGACGTATGAACGCGGACGTTTATCCGCAGAAAATCAGCCAATTAGAATCTTTGCCCGAAGTAGCCGGGGCCGCTCCCAACATTTACGGACAAGCGATTATCTCCGCAAACGGACAAAGCGTCGGCGTAGTAATTCGTGGTTTAGACCCTGCACAAGAAGCTAAAATTAATAACTTGAACCAATCTCTGGTGGACGGCGCCTTTCAACCGACAGATTGGGAAGAATATGCCCCCGCCCCGCTGGTGCTGGGAACAGAACTGGCCGATAATCTCAATGCGGAAATCGGTGATGACGTAGTGCTCATTTCCCCTCAATCTATCTCAACCAGTGCGGGGATGTTTCCTAAGATGAAAAAGTTTCGCATCAGCGGACTTTTACGCACGGGATATTACGAATTTGACAATACTATTGCCTATGCACCGCTATCTGAAGCGAGTGATTTTTTAGGTCTCAAACAGGGTGTCACGGGCATTGCCGTTAAATTAAACGACATGAATCAAGCCGAAAAATTGGTCCCGACCATTCAAGAGGCGGTGGGCTTTGGTTATGCGGTGCGCACCTTTGCACAAATGAACAGCACTCTCTATGCCGCTTTGAAATTGGAAAAAGCCGTGATGTTTATCATTCTCTTTTTAATTATCATCGTAGCTTCGTTAAACATTGCCTCTAATCTTATTCTTTTGGGAACGGAAAAATTGCGTGATATCGGCATTATGCGCTCCTTAGGTGCCAGCCCCAAAATGATACGCGGTATTTTCATGTGGGAAGCTATGATGACCGCTACGATCGGCATTGTATTGGGCGTAATGTTGGCGGTAGTATTGTGTTGGATCATTGCCACTTTTAATATAGTAGAACTTCCCGGTGATATTTATTATTTAACCAAGGTCCCTGTGCGTATGCAATGGGCCGATATTTTAGCTGTGATTGGCGGTAGCTATTTGGTGTGTTTTGCTGCGGGGTTATATCCGGCAGTAAAAGCGTCCCGCGTCAATCCAACGGATGCGATTCGTTATGGCTGAACTGGTAGAAATTAAAAACTTAACTAAGATTTACGGCCAAGGCCAAGAAAACCTCTGTGTATTGGAAAATGCGGAGCTGACGGTGTCGCGCGGACATTTTGTAGTTTTGCTGGGCCCCAGCGGTAGCGGAAAAAGCACGCTACTTAACTTAATCGGATTACTGGACAGACCCACCTCCGGCCAAATTTTTCTTGAAGGAAAAGAGATTAGCCAAATCAAAAGCGAAAGCAAACGCTCGGCTTTGCGGCTGAAAAAAATGGGATTCGTTTTCCAATTTGACGGGCTACTACCGGAGTTTACGCTACTGGAAAATGTGGCTTTACCGGCGCTCATGCGCGGCAAAGAGGCAACGGCCCGCGCACAGAAATTACTGGATCAATTTGGTATTGGCAACATTAGCCATAAAATGCCGGCTGATTTAAGCGGCGGGGAAAAGCAACGCGCCGCTATTGCACGGGCTTTGTGCAATAAACCTGATTTATTACTGGCCGACGAACCCACCGGCAATTTAGATACGGCCCGCAAAGAGCAGGTATTTGCCGATTTTGCCGCCCTTGCCAAGCAGGGCTTAACCGTCTTAATGGTCACTCATGACGTGCACGCCGCCACCTTTGCTGATGCGGTATATAGATTGGAAAACCGCCGCTTGACCCGCACCCAATAATCTGTAAAACTTAATAATAAATCCAACGATCAATAAAACAATATGCAAAAAATACCCCGCTTATAAAGCGGTGTATTTTGTTATAATAAGAGAGTCGTATAGGAGCAAAAGTACCCGCGCACCAACGCGGTAAATTACAATTTCATCTGTTTTTGGAACCGTATGCAGAATACGGTGCGCTGTCGGAAATCTGACGGCACAGCTCACCTCCAAAGACAGTCGTTTTAGGCACAAGAAGAAAAGGGTCGCTCCTGATTTTTCTTGTGCCGAGTGTTTGCCGCACCTTTGGGTGCGGCAGACCACGGCTGTTATGTGTTGGGTTAGGTGAGCTGGCTCAAGCATAACAGCCGTTTTTTTGCGTCCGTTTTCCAAAACAGAATTGAAAGGAGAGTCGTATGCAAAAAAACAGACATGCCTTCACACTAGTAGAACTATTAGTCGTCGTACTCATTATAGGAGTTTTATCAGCTATTGCTATCCCCATGTATCAAGGAGCTGTAGATAAAAGCCATTGGAGCACTATGCTCCCCGGAGCTAAAGCGATAAAAGACGCCGAAGAAGCTATCAAAATGAGCAATGGAGCTTATACAGATAATATGGCTAATTTAGATGTTACTATGAATAATGCAGATTTAACCTTTGCTTTAGTAACACCTAATAATACGGCCGACCCGAATGTAATCAGAGTGACGAATAGTAAGTTAGCCAATGTACGGTTAGCCAGTTATTTAGATGATAACCCGAAATTTGCCGGGCAGTTACATTGTGAAGCCAAGACGGGTGATGAGCGCGCGGAAAGACTGTGCGGAAAATTACTTATGGGGCAAGAACTAACCTCATCAGACGGCTATACGGGCTATCTACTAGACCAAGAAATCGACAAAGCCACGTGTGATCATGCTAGTCGCAGTTGGAGTACAAGCAAAACAAAATGTTATAAGACAACGGCAGATAGATGTGAAGCATTAGGTCTGGGTGTTGTAGCAGGAATGAATGAGCAATGCGGATATGTAGATGGAGCTGAGAAAACGATCGGATCCGAAGGAATTTGCATGGGCAGTAAAAATGCCGGCTGTCACAGATCAAAATTTGAAAATGGAGGTGCTTGTGTGTCTGACGTAAAGTGGGGGTGTCTAGGCAATAGTTATACAAACGGTTCTATTTGTTACGGCGATTGGAATGATTGTGGCACTACTCATCCAAACTATATAAATTCCTATGATGAAACTTCTTGTTGTTGTGCAAAGAATGGCACCAGCGGTTGTGGATCCGCTCCGACATGTCAGTCGCGCGGCATCGCATGTGACCCGCAATATTTATAATAGAATCAACTGAGAGTGTATCAAAAATCCCGCGCCACACAATGGACGCGGGATTTTTAACCGAAATAAACACGCTATTTATTTTCATGCGGTTTAAATTGCATGGAGTAGAGAGCCGCGTAGGCACCTGCTTTCTTAAGCAATTCGTCATGCGTTCCTTCTTCCGCAATTTTTCCATCATTAATCACCACAATTTTGTCGGCGTTTTGAATCGTGGACAAGCGGTGGGCAATGACAATTACCGTACGGTTCTTCATCAAGTTATCCAACGCTTCTTGCACCACTTTTTCAGATTTGTTATCCAATGCGCTGGTCGCCTCGTCCAAAATTACAATCGGCGCATTCTTTACAAATGCCCGCGCAATAGCTAAACGCTGTTTCTGTCCGCCGGAAAGTAAAATGCCGCGTTCACCAATCTCGGTGTCCAATTGCTGGGGTAATTCTTTGACAAAAGTGTCCAAACAGGCATTTTTCAAAGCCGCCCAAATGGTCTCTTCACTGGCGCCGGCGTTGCCCAATAAAATATTTTCCCGAATCGTACCGGAAAATAAGAAATTGTCCTGAAACACCATGGCAATTAATTGACGTAAACTTTTCTGTTGTACATCACGTATATTATGCCCGTCAATTTTAATGGCCCCTTGTTTAATTTCATAGAGTCGGGGCAACAGAGCAGAAATAGTGGTCTTTCCGCCACCGGAATTACCCACCAAGGCTACCGTACTGCCTACAGGAATTTCTAAATTAATATCCTTCAAGACCTCACGACCCGGGACATATTCAAAATGCACATGTTCAAAGGTAATCTTTTTGCGTACTTCTGTTAAAACAAGAGCATTGTCCCGATCTGTAATACTGGGTTGTAAATCTAAAATTTCAAAAATACGGACAATAGCCAAGAACGAATTTTGAATGGCAATATAGTTATTCCCGACAGATTTGAGCGGTGTATATAACATCATTAATGCCGCCACAAATGCCACAAAGTTACCACTGGTAATCTTCCCTGTAATAATCAAATGGCCTCCCCATCCGATTACAATAGCCACCCCAATAGACATCAAAAAGTGCATCAGCGGGCTAAGCCAGTTAGTTCTTTTGACCATCCGCATAGCCAAATCAAAGGTCATATCCGTTACATGATGGAAGCGGTGCTTAAATTCTTCCTCTAAGGTAAAGGAGCGAATGGTTTTATTTCCGGCAAACGTTTCGTTGTAAATGGTAATAATGTAAGATAAATTGCCGACGGTTTTTTTCATCAGATTTTTCATGTTTTTGCGCACTACGCTCATCGGATAAACAAAAAATCCCAACACAGCCACCGCCACTAAAGCCAGCTGCCACGAGTTGTACAATAATACACAAATCAAAGAGATAGATGAAAATGTTTTCGATAAAAATTGTTTGGTATTATTGACCAATCCGGAGGATGCAGTTTCAGCATCGTTAGAATAACGCATCACAATGGTACCGGAATTATTTTTATCAAAATAGCTGGTATCCATGGCAAGTAGCTTTTTATACAAATCGCGTTTGACTCCAATCGTGATTTTTTGCGCCACCCAGGTATTAAAATAGTTAGAAGCGTAAATTAAAATCCCCTGTACCACCGTAAATCCCACAATCAAAAAGGGAATCATGGCAGAAAAATGAGGTTGTTTATCCACCATCACTTTATCCATAAAGGGCTTAAGAAACATTGCCACGGCCCCGTCCAACGCACCCACCGGTATGGTAAGTGCCACGCCGACACAGGCCCGGAACCAATACGGCTTAATATAGGGCCACATTCGGCGAAAATTTTTAGCTAGTGTGTTTTTGTTGATAAGTTGTAATATTTTTTTCATAATAACCTTCACTTAAAAAAATGCAAAACGGCTAACTTAGAAGATAGGATATCATATTTACGTTGATATTTCTGACGCCACTTTCCCCATAAGAAAGTTTTGCCCCATTTATACTTTGCTAACTTGTGATACTCTTTGCAATCTTGCGGCATAAAAAATAATCCATTCATTTCAATCACACGTACATCTTTCTGTTTTTTCAGCTTCATCATAAAAAGCGACAGCGTAAATTCCCCCAAGTAGCCTAAAAACCGTTTTTTAGCTACAGAAAAACCGGTAGAATCTATTTGTGCATCGACGCTCTGCAAAACTGAAAACAGAAAATGACAATACTGATCAAATAAATCTTTACGCATGACCGACATATTACACAAATATCCATAAGTGCCGTTTGAAAATTGTTCCAGCTCTGTGAGATAATCCGGAAATAAATTTTTAACAGTAGCGGCCCAAACATCAAAAATTTCATAAGTCATTTCTTCCGAATGCAAAAAACAATCTCGCATATTTCCTTGCCCAATACGCGGAAGACTATTATACGGTTTAAGAACCATACAATCATACTGGGTAAAGTAAGAGCGAATGATATCATCTGTTAAATAAGTTAAATACCGCTCGCAAATAGGAGGAAACATATACACCGGTGACTGCGGTAGCCAAGTAACATCTTTATTCGGGATAGGCAGGGCCGGATTAAACAGAAAATGCCGTCTATCGTGCATCAGCCCTATAAAATCCGGATTTCCCAACTTATCTTGGTTTTTCCATGCCCAATATAACGCAGTCAACTCATTGTATTTTAGATTTTGTTTCGAGATATTTTCCCCACTATTGTCATGCAACATGTCCGGAAATAAGTCCGGCGCCAACGCACTACCCGTCTGAACAGGGCACAACACCTCGCTATTTATCGCGGGGCAACGTTGATCATGATGGGCAACAAGAATCTTAACTTTAGGGCTATTCATCGTTTTTTCAACTCTTTGAAAAACAATTCTTCTTCTAAATCCGTAATTTTACTTTCCAAGACAGCTAATTGTTTTTCTTGCATCTCTAATCTTTTTACCAATAACCGTGCACGGTTATGACGTTTCAGTTTAATCTGTTTACCAAACAGAACTAATACTTTGTGGGTGGAGGTATTGATAATGGCAAAATAATCAGACAGTTTTTTAGTAAAGGAACTATTTTTCTCCGTCAAGAACAAGGCGTCTAAGTAACTTATCTTACGCGATGATTCTTGCTGTAGTTTCATGACAAAAATGGTCAACAAATATTCCCCCAAAAATCCCAGGAAACGTTCCTCTTGTCCTTTAAACGAACTACTGTCCACCCGCTTATCTAATTCTTTTAGAACACGGAAACAGAACGAGGAATATTCAAAAAACAAATCTTTTTTCATGATAAACATATTACAAGCATGCAATGTGTGCCCGTACATAAATTGTCTAAGATACGGCACATAGTCAGGCGTTACATCACACACAACCTGGACAAATTGATTCCAAACATCCCGCCTACTACCCGGTACATAATTGAGGAAATGATGTTTCATATATAAATCACCCGGGGCAAACTGACGGATATCATAGGGTTTAATTACGTAACAATCCGCTTGTTCCTTTAACGTCGCCAGGATTGCTTCCGGATAGAGGTTTTTTTCACACGAAGCATCCTGGGCAGCGATTTTGTAAATGGGCATTCCGGGGAACCATGAAGCTTTATTCTGTAAGGAAAAGTTTTCATCAAACACAAAATGCCGGCGATAATGCATAAAACCTACATAATCCGGATTTCCTATTTCTTCATAATGCTTCCATACCCAATATTGGGCTGAGAGTTCATTATAACGCGGATTCTCTTTAGAAACATTATCTCCGGTATCATCTCCAAGCATTCCTTCAAAAGATTTCGTGGCGATGGCACGCCCCGTTTGAATCGGAGTAATAATTTCATTTTTAAACAATTTATGTTCGTCTTTATAAGAAATAAAAATTTTCACTTTTGGTGAGTTCATTTCATAATCCTATATTTTGCCTGTCAAAATTAGTTATGTTGGGAAAGCCAATGACGGGCTTGAGATACTTTTTGTTTATACATTGATTTTTTATTGTTATATTTGACTCGTAGGTTTCCCCAAACAAAAGGAAGAATTATTTTATATTTATAATAATGCAACAAGTTTTTATGATAGTTAAACAACAAGTTCGTATTCGCACTTAATTGCGTAATTTCATGCTTCCATTTTCGTTCTAATATCATTTCTAATATCATTTCATAGAAAGGAGTTTTGCGGGCATATTTCCACCAAATATCTGCCATTTCATTTTCTAAATAATACCAAGGTTTTTCACTTCCGGCAAAATGTATGATTTTTGGAGATAATCTATCTTGTTTGTATTTAACAGCAAATTCATAGGGCATCCACTCTATCATGGATTTATACACACTATTTAAAGTAGGAAAATTCCATGCAGAGGGAATATATTTGATAGTGGATTGAAAAAATTTGTTTAATCCATCTTGCTCTAATATTCTAAATTGCGTATGAGATACCAATTCTAATAATTTATTCGAATATCGATTTTTATTAAATTCTTCCACATTTAACAACATAACACCGGTATTAAAATAATTATATAGATTTTCTAAGTTCAACACATCTCGTGCATATTCTCGCCAGTCTAACTTTGGATTATTTACGAATATTCCCCAAATATAATCCTGCACGGCCCCTAAGGGATATTTATCAATATTGATATCATACAATTCTGCAATATCTGCATTAAATAATAAGTCCACATCTGTAAAAACTATTTTTTTATAATGCCTAAATATATAAGGAGAAACTAATCTAAAATAACATTCCAAGTTATAACAAGAAGGATAATGTAAATTATATTTTTCAAACAAATCAACCGGATTATAGAATCTTAAAGAAATGTTTTCTTGTTCAATTTGTTTTTTTAAAATTGCTTTATTTTCATCTGTAATATTTCGTTCAAAAACGACAATATCATAATTATGGTCTTTTGATACATGGTCCTGTAAAGATTGCAAACAAACTGATAAATAGGGCACATATTCATTACTCGAAGACATAGCAACAGCGACATTATTTTTTTGAAATACTGGAAATAATTCTTCTTGTTCTTTTGTATTTAAGAAATAAACGCCATCCAATTGTTTGATTTTAAGATTTGAATTTTTTTCTTTCAAATGCACAAATAGAGTTAATAACATCTCGCCAAAATAGCCACAGAATCGAAGTGCTTGTGAGGAATAACCTTGTATATCAATTTTTTTAGTTACATTTTCTAAAATCTTAAATAAAAAACTAGAATATTCAAAAAAGAGCTCTTTTTTCATGACAAACATATTACATAAACATTGAAAATTAGTTGTCTTAAGATAGTTGACCTCTTTTTGCAACTCAGGATATAATTGTAAAATTGACTCTATTAAAATATCAAAATTTTTTCCATTTGCTTGAGGAACATTTTGGGTATAACAATCTCTAATGTTACGAAAAGTTGGATTTATTTTCTGAATATCAATTTTTTTTAAAATCAATATATCGTTTCCCAAAACTGCATTTTGTATTGCCAAATCAGATAAATTTGTTTCTATATAAGACGTAGTTATTGACGGCTCAAAAAATATAGTATGATTCAACCATCTTTGATTTGAATGTTCATACGCCTCATTAAATAAAAAATGCCGACGATAATGCATGAAACCCACATAGTCCGGATTGCCTATTTCTTCATAATGCTTCCACACCCAATATTGGGCAGACAGTTCATTATAACACGGATTTTCTTTGGAAATATTATCCCCCGTATCATCACCCAACATATTTTCAAATACTTCATTAGAAATAGCTCTTCCTGTTTGAATGGGGGATATGATATTCGAGCGTAAAACTTTATTTTTTTCTTTATATGTTACAAATATTTTAATATTACTTTTCATCATGTTGATTGATAACTATTTTGAAACCTAAAATCATAATAATTTTATAACTATAAAATTTTTTTATCGAAAACAAATATTGATACCAACGATATTTACATGTATTATACAATCTGTTTTTAATTATCTTATAGTATGGTGTTTCTTTGGCATACTGCCACCAAATATTTGCTTTATCTTCATCAGGATCATGCCAGGGTTTGTTACCACCCAAATAATGAATAATTTTTGGGCACTGCCAACTAGCTAAATAAATTTCTTTAGTTTTCGGAGGCATCGCACTTAATAAATCTGTTATCCAATGCGTCTTAGTAGCTGTATTCCAAGAATAATCTAAAAATTCAATGTTACCATAAAATAGGGAGTTGATTGCGCATTGTTCTTGGGTTTCAAATTTATTATTATTGATTAATACAAATAACTTTGAAATATATTTTTTCCAATCAAAATGTTGGATATCAAACACTAACACACCCGTATTTACATATTGATAAGGATCCTCAATCTTTAAAACTTCTTTACAATATTGTTCTTTTAAATCAGGCCGTTGATTTATTATTCCGTGCCATACTAAATCAATAGCAGCAAGAAGAGGTTTTCCGTTCATTTTGACATTATTCAAATATTGAATATCTTCATTAAAGATTAAATCAATATCTGTAAAAATTAATTTATCATAATGATTAAAAACTAATGGAGCAATAATTCGATAATAGCATTCTTCTTTAAAATAATTATGAGAAATATGTAATTTTACATACTGGAAATATTTTTTGGGATTAAAAAATCTTAAAGAAATATTTTTTGATTCAATGTACGATCGTAATATCTTTTTATCTTTATCTTTGATTTCAGATGTAAATACCACAATATCATAATTACATGTTGAAGAAGTATGTTCTTTTAATGAATTCAAACAAACTGCTAAATAGGGGACATAAGCCTCTGAACTACTCATTGCAATAGTTACATAATTAGAAGAAAATACGGGCTGTATTTTGTCAACATTTAGATTTATCATCAAATGATCTCCCGGCCGCTTTCGAAGGCTTGATGTGTCCAATAATACGCCCATTGTCCAAAGCGCCCTATACTTTCTATCCCAACAGACTTTAAATAATCTAATACGATTTGGCGGTTTTTGTAAATATCCTTATCAAAGGTAATATTGGCATATTTTTCAAACCGTATATCTTGCACCGCAATTTCTTCCGGCTTAAAAAGCCCCATACTCGAAAGTTTTTCAATGGTATTTTTAAGCACTTCTTCTTTAGTGGGAACTTTTGCTTTACAATCAAAGAAAATTTCCGCTTGCAAAGAGCTACATCCATCCGGCACATTGTCGGGTGATTTCATACTGGGCGAATAGACACGCGCCGGCAAAATATCTTCATCGTAAATATAAAACCATAAATATTTTGCCACATCGGGCCGCTTAAATCCTAATGACACCATATACCCACACGTATTATGCAGTGCGGCTGCGGCTCTTTTTACTTCTTCCGGCATTCCCTTTACAATATGGGCCATTTCCGGCAAAGGGATCGAAGAAATTAAACGCGTGTAAGGCGTTGTGGTGCCATCGGCAAAAGTAACGGTTTTGGCCTGCGGATCAATTGCTACCGCTTCTTTGTTGAACTGAATATCCAACCCCTCGCGGCATGTATCTAAAATAGAGCGAAATCCCCCTTTTTTAGGGTAGCGCATATATTTGGTGTAATAGAAATTTTGTTGTTGTTCTTCAAAAGCTCCCGCCAACACCTGTGTTAAATCCGGCGCGTGCATCCGGTTGCCCACCCACTTGGTTTCCAACTGCCGCGGCTCTAACCCCCAATATTTGCGGGTATAGCGAAACGGAAAATTTTCCGCAAAATAATTACCGTACTGCACACGAAGCCACTCTTCGTAATTTTTCAAATCTTGCACTTCTTTGTGCGGACGATTAATAAAATCTGTGATGATTTTTACTTTTTCTTCGGTAGGTAACGGTGCTAAATTATTTTGTGCCGGGTGCTTGAGCCAGTACCCTTTATAATAGTTGCTCGATACCGGCGGATGTTCTAAAAGAGGGGAAGAAGTTTCAAAAATTCCTTTGATATAGGGATCATCTGTAAAAGTAAAATGCACAAAACGATCAAAGCGGAAACCTTTTATTGTAAAGTTTCCGCATAAACCGCCCCAGTCGTTTGTCTTTTCATAAATAACGCTGGGTTTATTTGCCTTTTTAAGATGGAAGCCGGCAGAAATGCCGGCTATCCCTGCTCCTAAAATTACTATTCCCACAGATAACCTTTATCCATATGCGCCTGAATTTGCTTTTGGCAGAATTCAAACATATCATCTTTATGCAACGCTTCTTTATACCAATCTACTGTAAATTCAATTGCTTCATGCAAATTAAGCATCGCTTTCCATTGCAACATACGGTATGCTTTCGTTACGTCTAAACTCAGCAAAGTATTTTCATGCACCATTTCCACGCCGGACACATCTACTACTTTGCCTTTTCCGTAGTATTTAACTAAGTATTCCACCACTTCCCATACGGTTTTATTACATTCAATGGAAGGGCCAAAGTTAAACCCTTGGGCATACCCGACCGGGTCTTCCATTAGTTTTTGTCCTACGCGCAAATAGCCGGACAACGGTTCCAACACATGTTCCCAAGGGCGGGTGGCATGCGGGCTACGTATTTCAATATCTTTTCCTTCTTCAATGTAGCGAATGCAATCGGGAATCAACCGGTTATCACTCCAGTCTCCACCGCCAATAACATTTCCGGCGCGCACGGATGCGATTGCTTTGCCATGCTTGGCATAATCTTTCGGATTAAAGAAAGAATTACGGTACGAAGCGATCATTAATTCCGTACAACCTTTAGAAGAAGAATAAGGATCATAACCGCCCATACGGTCGGTTTCTTTATAGCCCCAAATTTGTTCTACATTTTCATAGCATTTATCAGAAGTAATCATGATGACCGTTTTGATAAAATCAAATTTTCGCACGGCCTCTAATAAATTTAATGAACCCATCAAATTAGTTTCATATGTATATTTAGGGTTTTGATAAGAGGCACGTACCAGAGCTTGTGCGGCCAGGTGAAAAATAATTTCCGGTTTGTATTTGGCAATAACTTCTTCCAGTCGGGCACTATCGCGCATATCTCCGCGTTCATCGGCAAATAAATGATTTTTTAAGTGAGATGCACAATAATTGCTACGTTGAGAGTACGGGTCCAAAGCATATCCTATGACCTTCGCTCCCAAAGAAGTCAGCCAAATAGACAACCAACTTCCCTTAAAACCGGTATGTCCGGTCACCAAAACTGTTTTTCCACGGTACACATCGTTAAATGCTTTCATTTTATATGCTCCTTCCACCAATCAATAGTTTGTTTTAATCCTTCTTCCAAAGTATATTTAGGTTTCCATCCCAAGGACAAAAGCTTGGCATTATTTCCCACCACTACTTCATCCCCAAACGCTGCCGGGATAGCACCCCATAAAATTTTCCCTTTAAAGTCCG
Organism: Elusimicrobiaceae bacterium; assembly: GCA_017528825.1. Taxonomy (NCBI): domain Bacteria; kingdom Pseudomonadati; phylum Elusimicrobiota; class Elusimicrobia; order Elusimicrobiales; family Elusimicrobiaceae; species Elusimicrobiaceae bacterium. The sequence continues at coordinate 110,170 of JAFXOI010000001.1, forward strand.
TCATTTCGGCAATTTTTTGCACAATATAGCGTAATTGCACCGGCTTACCGGAGCAAATGTTTACCGATCCATTTACGTCGGACTCAAACACCGTCACAATTCCACGAGCAGTATCTTCGACATGCAGATAATCTTGGAACTTAAGACAATCGCTTACTTTAACATCTTCCCCTTTCAAACAAGACACCATCACCGACGGCATCAGGCGTTGAGGCTTTTCGTTAGGACCGTATAAGTTAAAAATCCGCGGCCATTTGAAAGCGATATTATTTTGTTTGCAGAATATCTTAGCTAGATGATAGACGGAATTTTTACCATTCCCGTACATGGTACCGGGGTCAGTAGGAGTAACATCTTCGGTAAAATAACCGTACTTATACTCATATTCCGAAATGGTACCCGCACCTAGGAAGCGTTTGCCGCCGTTTTCTTTGAAACTTTTCAGCAGGTTCAAGGTGGCTACCACCCAGTCTAAATTTAAGTCGGACCCATGGCATCCTTTCCCTACGTACCAAGCCAAATGAATCAAACTTTCAAACTTATGTTCTGTCAGAAAAGCATTAACCGCTTGTCCATCCAGCACGTTCATTTCATGTTGAATGAGCCCTTTTTGTTCCGGTGCAAAAGGCGGATAAACTAGGCTATGCACTTCATACCCTTTCTCCAATAATTGGCGTACTACTTGTTGCCCGATAAATCCGGTACCGCCCGTAATTAAAACACGCTTATCCATACAAATTTCCCTATTTATTCCACAATTTCCAAGGGGCTTTGCCTTGTTCCCACAGGGCATTTAAGTCCATTTTGTCTTTAAGTGTATCCATCGGATGCCAAAAACCGCTGTGTTTGTAAGCATTGAGTTGGCCGGCGTTGGCTAGGTTTTGCAAAGGTTCTCTTTCCCAAATTACTTGATCTCCGTCGGGAATATAATCAAACACTTCCGGCTGGCATACAAAAAACCCACCATTGACCCACATGCCGTCTCCTTTCGGTTTCTCTTGGAAACGCGTGATTTGACCATCATTTTCAATGTTCAATGCACCAAAACGACCCGAAGGCTGTACCGCAGTTAATGTGGCCAATTTGCCGGATTTTTTGTGGCATTCCACCAGTTTCTTAATATCCACATCGGCCACGCCGTCTCCGTACGTGAGCATAAACGGATGTTTGCCCACATAGTGGCGGGCTTGTTTGATGCGGCTGCCGGTCATGTTATTGCGGCCGGTATAAATCATGGTTACTTTCCAAGGCTCTGCGGAGGTGCGGTGAATGTCCACTTCATTGTTGGAGAAATTAATAGTTACGTCGGAGTTGTTGGTATAGTAGTTTAGGAAATATTCTTTGATTACTTCGCTTTTATAACCGCATAGGACAATAAATTCCGTAAATCCGTAATGCGTATAAAGTTTCATAATATGCCATAGAATAGGGTATCCGCCGATCTCTACCATTGGTTTAGGGCGCAAGGATGTTTCCTCGCCCAAACGTGTTCCGAGTCCACCTGCCAGCAACAATACTTTCATGATATCTGCACTCTCCTTGTTAAAAACCACGACATCAGCCCACATCCTAGCTGTGCGCCGACCTCTTTTCATTTTAGCACAAGTTTTGTTTTTTGTAAATCTAAATTGCTACTTCTGTAATCCCTAATCATATTGTAGCATTTATACACGCTACCAGCCATTGCTTTTTCCTCTAGCGCACCACGAAGGAAAATAAGTTTGCTATAATTTAGTAAATATTTTACTTTAGGAGCTGTTATGGCAAATAAAAACGCTGTTTCTCCTCTGCAACAGCACCGTTGCGCTTATAAACCGGTGCTGCCGGAAATCTTGAAAAAAGGCGCTTGCTTTATTAAACCCAAAGCAGGCAAAGCCACCCAAAGCGTGGCTGACCAAGCTGCAGTAAAGAAAATGTTCCCCCATACTTACGGTATGCCGGAGATCACTTTTGTAAAAGGAGCCAACCCGGCTATCGGCAAAAAAGCCATTAAAGCCGCCGTTGTATTGTCCGGCGGACAAGCTCCGGGCGGTCATAACGTAATTGCCGGCCTACTGGACGGATTGAAAAAAACCAATCCCAAAAACAAATTGTATGGTTTTTTGGGTGGCCCGAGCGGCATTTTGGACAATAAATTCAAAGAAATTACCCCCAAACTCATGGAAGGTTACCGCAATACCGGCGGTTTTGATTTAATCCAATCCGGACGCACCAAAATCGAAACCGAAGAACAATTAGCCACCGCATTAGCTAACTTGAAGAAAAACAAATTCAATGCATTAGTAATTGTCGGCGGAGATGATTCTAATACCAATGCCGGCGTGTTGGCGGAATATTTTAAGGCCCACGGGGCAGACATTTGTGTAATTGGCGTTCCCAAGACTATTGACGGGGACCTGAAAAATGACAAGATTGAAACCTCCTTCGGTTTTGATACCGCCACCAAAATCTATGCCGAAATGGTGGGCAATATCTGCCGCGATGTCAATTCGGCCCGCAAATACTGGCACTTCATTCGCTTAATGGGGCGCAGTGCTTCTCACATTACGCTGGAAGTAGCACACAAAACCCAGCCCAATGTCACCTTAATCGGCGAAGAAGTTTTAGCCAAAAAAATGACCTTGAAACAAATCATTGATTACTTGGCCGGCATTATTGCGGCACGGGCCAAACAAGGCAAAAACTTTGGTGTAGTGCTGGTACCGGAAGGGTTAATTGAATTTATTCCGGAAATGAAGGCTTTAATTGCCGCGTTAAATGACCTACTGGCAGACCATGAAGCCGCACTAAGCAAAATGAACACGGTTGCGGAAAAGAAAGCCTTCATCATTTCCAAATTGCCGAAAAAATTGGCCGATTTGATGAGTTCTCTACCGGAAGGAATTGCCGCACAACTGATGTTGGACCGCGATCCGCACGGCAATGTACAGGTTTCTTTGATTGAAACGGAAAAACTGTTAATTGATATGTTGCGCACCAAATTAGCCGCTCTCAAAAAAGCCGGCAAGTATAATGGCAAATTTTCCACCATTACGCATTTCTTCGGTTACGAAGGTCGCTGCGGAGTACCGTCCACCTTTGATGCCAATTATACGTACGCTTTAGGTTTTAATGCGGCCGCGTTGGCTCTCAATAACTGCACGGGCTATTTATCCTCCGTACGCAAATTGACCAAAAAAGCCACTCAATGGGAATGCGGTGGTGTACCTTTGACCATGATGATGAATATGGAACGCCGCAAAGGCAAAGAAAAACCGGTTATCCGCAAAGCCTTAGTAGAACTCAACGGGCCGGTCTTTAAGGCCTTTGCCAAACAACGTGATTTATGGGCGATGAGCGAATCCTATTTGTTCCCGGGACCGATCCAATACTTCGGGCCGGCCGAAATCACGGATATGACTACTTATACGCTGGCCTTTGAACGCGGCGGTAAGAAATAATCTGTAGGACATCACAAAACCCCCGCTTACCAAAGCGGGGGTTTTTAACGGATTCTTAAAGCTCAATACTTTTTATGCTCTTCCCAATTCCACGCTGTGGCAATAATATCCTTGAGCATATATTTTGGCTTCCAACCCAGCACTTCTTCGGCCTTGCCATTAGCGGCATATAATTCCGCCGGGTCTCCGGCACGACGAGCAGCCGTGCGCACCGGACATTTTTTGCCGGTTTCCGCTTCCACGGCGGCAATAATATCCTTAACGGAAGTCTTAACACCGGTACCTAAATTAATATATCCGCTATAACTATCTAATTTTTCTAATGCCAACCGGTGGGCTACTGCCAAATCTTCCACGTGAATATAATCGCGCAAACAGGTACCGTCCGGGGTGGGATAATCCGTACCGAAAATCTGGATGCAATCCCGCTTTCCCTGCACCGCACGCAATACCAGCGGAATCAAATGCGTTTCCGGATCATGAGACTCTCCGATAGATCCGTCACTGGAACACCCTGCCGCATTAAAATACCGTAGTGCTATGTATTTTAGGCCGTATGCTTTTGCATAATCGGCAAAGATATTTTCTACTACCAGTTTAGTGCGTCCATACGGATTAATCGGATGTTGTGGATGTTTCTCATCTATGGGAGTATATTGCGGCTCGCCATAGGTGGCACACGTGCTGGAAAAAACGATTTTCTTCACTCCGTGCCTAAGCATGGCTTGTAACAAATTCCAAGTTCCGATTACATTGTTTTGATAATATTTTTGCGGGTCTTGCACACTCTCGCCCACGCTGGCAAATGCCGCAAAATGTAACACTGCTTCAAAATCGTATTTTGAAAAAACCGCCTCCAAAGAAACCGGATCTAATAAATCCGCTTCTTCAAAAGCAGCCTGAGGATGCACAGCTTCCCGGTGGCCGCTGGACAAATTATCCGCCACCACGCAGTGATAGCCTTGTTCCACCAAATGTTTAACGGTATGAGAGCCGATATAACCCGCTCCGCCCATGACTAAAATAGATTTCATATTTTCCTCACTTACAACATTTACGGCGTACATATTTATACGGCCAAGTTACGATGTATTTTAAGAAACGCGCCGGATGCATTTGCGGGTCCGGAGAGCGTTCAAAGAAATCAAAACGTTGTAAGTCATACTTTTTAATAAATTTAAGCCACGCATGTTCTTTATCGGTATGGGGTTTACCGCCCATGGCTAAATACTCTTGGTAATACTTTTGCCACGGAGCATTATAGGTATAGGTCCAAAAACGCACCCCGCCGCCCGCACAATGATAGATTAGCACATCGTGGCAGTCTTTATCCAAGTATTTAGGGTTGGAAGGGAGGCAGTTGCAAATGTCCGGCAACACTTCTACCGGCACTTTGAACTCTTGGAACATCACGTTTACTACCCCTTGGTCCGGGCAGACTAAATTTTCCAACCACTCGGCTGTCTTATTATAACACCACATACGAAGTTCTTTGCGATGCGGGATTTGGTCTGTAAATAATGTCACCCCTGCATTGTAACACGGCACGGTCATATCATATTGCGGCAAGGGTTTGATAAAATTTTTGGTAATCAGCGTGAGACCCTTTTGCGTATCTTTGCACATGGCAACCCCGCCCTTAGAACCGAAATTGTCAAAAATATAAGATAAATCTCCGCCTATCATCACATCTACATCTACATAAAGCACTTTGGCATAGGTATCTAGCAAATCAAAAATTTCGTAGCGCGCAAAAGTGAGCTGAGTAAAATGCTTAAAATTGATATTCTCAAAATCGGTTTCTACCGCAAATTTATAGTCGGTAAATTTACATGGCAAAATGCGGTTCAAAAAGGCTTTATCTTCTTCGGTAAAACCTTGGTGGAAAATGAGTACGTCCGTATTTTCTAATAGTTTAGCGTTATGCTCTTTCAAACTCAGCAATGCCACACACAACGTAAATAAAAAGCGTTGATTACACGAAAAGAAAATCGCATTCTTTTTTGCCATAGTGTCTCCCTTTACTGAATATGATACAATTGTAGCATAAATTGATCAGGAGCCTGCTATATGGCTATTACAGAACCGGAATTTCAATTAGCATTACGTCAGCTGGAAGAACTTGCCAATTTATATGGCAAGAAAAGCGCATTGGTGCGCACGGCCCAAAAATTGCATCAACAACGCAAAATATGGAAACAAAAATTCAAATTATTCTGTTACCGGCTGACACACAAACCGGTACAGAAACCGGCCAGTCAATTAAAGATTTTAATTCATGTACGGGGCGGGATTGGAGATGTATGCATGACCCGTCTGTTTGTGGCGCACTTGCGTGAGTTGTTGCCAACAGCACAACTCTATTTTTGCTATGACCATCAAGCCGCAGTAGACATGGTATTTGCCGACGGGCTCATCAACGGATATGTTGCCCAACCGTATGACCCGCGCGACTATGATTTGGTAATAGCCGGTTGCCATGCTTTCCATTTTGATCATATGGATAAAACCCGTCTGCAACAATTGGCCCCCGAGTGGATTCCCGCTTTGGAGAAAGCCCAAAAATTGCAAGAGAAACTCGCCATTGTTACCAACAATACCCCGCACTTGGACGGACTGTGGGCACAAATTTCTATGAAGTACGGCTCGGCCCGCATTCCCAATATGGGGCTCACGGCTGGTGTTTTGGTGGGGCAAAATGATCGCGTCCCTTTGGAAATTAATTTAGATAAACTGGCCAAAACGCTTACGTCTTTTGGACTGTCTAATAAAAAATACATTACCATCCATGACGGAACCAATACAAATACCGATTTGCACGGACGCGCCGCCACACGCTGTTGGCCGCGCGCCAATTGGGAACAATTCGGACGCTTATTTAAGCAACAATTTCCCGATATCCAAATCGTGCAATTAGGAGCTTCCAATAGTGTTCCGTTTGATTTTGCAGATGTCTGTTTAGTAGGCAAGACCCAAGTGGCGGATTTACCTTACATATTGGAAGGAGCGCTACTACATGTAGATGGCGAAAGCGGTATGACACAACTGGCCAACTTAACCAGCACGCAAGCAGTCGTAATGTTTGGCCCGACCCCCGTCAAATACTTTGGGTACGAGCGCAATATCAATTTGCGGGCGGGTAAATGCCGTGAATGTATGTGTATCACGCCGGATTGGATGAGCAAATGTGCACTCTTTGAAACCAACCGCTGCATGCATGCGATCACTCCGCAAAAAGTGTTGGAAGCGGTAAAACAAGCATTGGGCTAAGCGGAACATCTGAAAAGAAAATTTGGCAAACGAAAAAAAAATTGCTATACTATATGGGTAGTAAGTAATCCCGTTTTACGGGCCCGTAGCTCAGCTGGGAGAGCGCCTGCATGGCATGCAGGAGGTCGCAAGTTCGATCCTTGTCGGGTCCACCATTTCAAGCCCTGCGCGTAAGCGTGGGGCTTTTAATTTGAGCCGAACAGGGTGCATTATAAGCAGGCGCTATTTCGCTTCCTAAAATGGCGCACAGGTCGCAAGTGTGGTCTTTGTCGGGTCCACCATTTCAAAGAAAAACCTGCTCGCAAGAGTAGGTTTTTTATTGGTAAGCAATTTTTACAATCCCAGTCCTAAACTTTCTATCAATGGTTCAGGCAGACCGGCCGCTTTCATTTTGTCTTGGGTTTTTTCGTAGGGGTAAGATTGGCGTAAAAAGTGGAATTCTTGCCGCTCGCTGTCCCAAATGCCAAAGGCAGCGCGGGTATCATTGTCGCGGGGCTTTCCTACAGAGCCCGGGTTAATCACATAACGTGCATTTTTATCTAATAGAAGCGTTTGTTGTTGGGTAACGGTGTGGACGTGGCACACTTGTTCATTGCCCAACATAAAAAAAGGAACGTGCGTGTGGCCCACAAACAAAATTTGCCCTTCCCACTTTTGATACATACTGTGAAACTGCATACTGCTAAAAAAGTATTCCTTAATAGGATCACGCGGCGTACCGTGTACAACTGCAAAATTTTCTTGCTGAATAATTCCCGGCAGATAAGAAATCGTGCGGATTGATTTTTTGCTTAATTGTTGAGCACTCCAATCCAGGGCTAAAAGTGCGTCTGTATTAAAGTATTCCTGCAGTTCCGGGTGGACAAAAATAGCATCGTGATTGCCCAATACTCCGATGGCTTTTCCGGCGGAAGATAATTCTAAATATTTTTGCACGCAGGCTTCCGGATCCGGGCCGTATCCCACCAAATCTCCGCAAAAAATATATTGGTCCACGCCGGCTTGTTGTAAACAACCCAACACCGCTTCAAAGGCTTCTAAATTACCGTGAATATCTGATAGGACTCCGTATTTCATCAGCGTGTTGCCAGGGCTTCCAGCTCTTCTTTTTTTGCCGTATCGGCTCTGTCGGCCAAATTGACAGACATTACTTTAGATACACCGCTTTCTTCCATGGTAATTCCATAGAGGCGGCGAGCCGATTCCATGGTACGTTTATTGTGCGTAACCACAATAAACTGGGTCGTGCTGGAGAATTCTTTAATCAAATGAACAAAGCGTTCCACATTGGCTTCGTCCAAAGCCGCATCCGCTTCGTCCATAATACAGAACGGGGCCGGATTATGGGTAAAGAAAGCAAACAACAAAGACAGCGCCGTCAAGGTTTTCTCACCGCCGGACATAGAAGAAATATTTAACAGTTTTTTGCCGGGCGGCTGGGCATAAATTTCAATACCGGTCTCTAATAAATTTTCCGGATCGGTTAACACCAGGTCACATTCTCCCCCGCGGAACAAGGTTTGATAAATGTTCTTAAAATGCATTTTAACCTGTTCAAAAGTATATTTGAAATTGTCCCGCGTGGTTACATTAATCTTATGAATAGCGGAACGCAAATCTTTTTTCGCTTCTTCCAAATCATTAATCTGACTCTTGAGGAAATTGTGCCGCTCGGACAGTGCGTCATACTCTTCCGGAGCGGTCATATTCACCGCGCCCATATTTTCAATACGTTTGCGCATCATTTTCACGCGCTCATAATCTACCTGCTTGTCCCCAAAATTAAGTTGCGCTTCTTCCGGCGTAATGTTCCAACTCTCAAACAAATGATTTACCACCGTCGTGCGTTGGCGGCGAGCATTAGCCAAAGCATTTTCCAAATCATTCTGTTTAATTTGTTGTTCCGAATATTGCTTCTTGTTGGCGTTTAACGCCGTCATTTTATCGTTATATTCTTTTTTCATCACTTCTACGGATTGGCGCAATTTATATTCGTCGGTCTCTAAAGCAGCTAACGCGTCTCTCTCCGTAGATAACTGCGCTTGGGTAGATAATTTTTCGGCGGCTAATGCTTGCAAGCGGGCATTGGCGGCTTGAGCCGCTTCGGCGCGTTTGCCTTCATTTTGCAACAGGGTATTATATTCAAATTCCGTTGATTTCAAATCTACTTCCACATTGTTACGGCGCAATTTAGCTTCATACAATTTTCCGTTGAGCTCATTTAATTGCACTTTGGTTTTTTCGGTCTGTTGTTGCAAATCCGCTTTTTGCGTTTTCAATGTTTCGGCTTTTTGCTTTAATTCTTCTTGTTGTTGGAGTAAATTATTCAAATCTTTTTCCAACTGTTGTAACTGTTGTTTGCGTTTTTCCACGCGTAGCAACAAATCCTCTTTTTGAGCGGCCTCGCGGGCTAATACTTCTTGTGCTTGTTTAAGTTCGCGCTCTTTAGATTGCAATTCCCCTTGCACGGCCCCCGCCGCCACCGCGGCTTCCTGCGCTTGCGCGCGCAACGTTTGAAGGGACTGTTCAGCCAGCGTCATGGCTTCATAACCTTTGATCATTTCTTTAGAAAGAGTTTCTTCTTGAGTTGTTTTCTCGGCCAATGTTTCTTTTACACTTTCCTCTTCACCCCAATAGGCTTCCGGCGCAGAAACAGCCGCACCGGCACTGAGGAAAAATTCTCCTTCCAGTCCGCCCTCGCCGTCGGTTTGATAAGAGCCGATTAACAGGGAAATTAAATTTTCCAGTTCAGCCGCATATTTCAATTCTTTTTGCAAAGACCCGGCGGCTTTCTTAACAGAAGGAACTTGATCTAAAATGATAAATTTGCAACGCGCCTTGTCCTGCGCCTGCAAGACTTTCACCGCCGCTTGCACGGCCGCGCGGTTATCACACAGCACCGCATCTAAATACTTTCCAAATGCTTCCTCTACCGCTGTAGACAATGCTTTTTTGTATTTCAATGCCTTGCGCAAAGTGCCTCTTACGCCGGCAATATGTGCTTTGTCAACAGCCTGCACCCCCAACCAATACGGATCATTGGCCCCGGCGGTACGTATCATTTCCAGTTTAGCGTTTAGAGCCGCTTTTTCTGATTTAATGGCCGAAAGTTGATCACTCATCGTGCTGCGTTTTTGGCGCAACTGAGAAAGGGATTGTTCGGCTTGCGTAATTTTTTCACGGGCTTGCTGAGCTTGCTGTTGTTTGCTTTCCAAGCGTTGGCGGATTTCAGACAAGGCCTGTTCGATAGCGTCCACACCGCTGCTGGCTTGGCTACGTTTTTCTAAAGTAATTAAATCTTCATTTTCGCGTTGTACATTGGCCTGTTCTAAGGAAATTTTATTCTGGCATTCCATTTGGCTCTGCACCAGACGCATCAAATCATTGCTCGCCCGCTGGATTTGTAAATCGGTATCACGCAAGGTTTGATCCTGCCGTTGGGAAGCGGCAAAAGCCTCGTTATACTCTTTCTGTAAAGGAGCCAATTGCTCATCGGCATGAGCCAGTTGCTCTTTTAATTTGGCAATTGCCGGCGCAATCTCTTTCAAGCGGTTTTGCCCGCGTTCGGCCTCACTGCCGGAGGCGGCCAACTGCGCAGTAAATTCTGCTGTTAGATTGTCGCAGTTTTTAATTGCTCCTTCCAAAAGCCCCACCTTATATTTACTGGCGGCAATTTTTTCGTTAAACGTAGTCACTTCTTGTTGTTTATGCGTTAAATTCAAATCCATGGCGGCCGTTTGACCTTCTTGGGCAGAGATTTGATTTTCCAAATCCGCCATGCGTTTGACAATCGGCTCTAATTCTGCGGTATGTTTAGCAATCAGCCCGTCGGCCTCTTTAATAGAACATAAGGAAATAGCGATTTCACTTTCTTTTAATTCTTCGCGGTATTTTTGATAAAGGCGGGCTTTGCGCGCTTCTCCGTCTAACTTTTTAATTTGTTCTTCAATCAGTACCACGGTATCTGATAAGCGCGCCAAATCTAAATCCACACGCTCCAAACGACGGATACATTCTTCTCGTTTCGCTTTATACTTAGATACACCCGCCACTTCTTCAAACATTTCCCGGCGTTGCTCCGGCGAAGCAGACAAGACACTTTCCACACCGCCCTGGTCGATAATAGCATATCCTTCTCCGCCGATACCGGTATCTAAAAACAAATCGCGTATGTCGCGCAAGCGGCATTGCACTTTATTCAAATAATATTCACTTTCTCCGGAGCGGAAAATTTTACGCGTGACGGTAATTTCATTAAAATCAAGCGGTAGATTGCGCGTGGAGTTATCAAAAATCATACTCACTTGCGCCATGTTCAGCGGAGCGCGTTTGGCTGTTCCGTTAAAAATAATATCCACCATAGAAGCAGAGCGCAATGCCTTCCAACTCATTTCTCCGATAGTCCACCGCACGGAATCAATCACGTTTGATTTACCGCAACCGTTGGGGCCCACCACACAGGTAATGCCCGGCTCAAAGTCCAGCCGCATACGGTCTGCAAATGATTTAAATCCGACAATTTCAATCGCTTTTAAATACATAAAACGTCCTCTGCTTAAACGGGGATATATAGGTATTATAACATTTAGCAGGGATTTCTCGTGAGATAACCCCTTCCTTATATATACTACGCGTACGACGTAAAAACGTCTCCGAGGAACGTTCGAGGAAAAATAACACTTGCAAAATGCAAGAATATTTATTAGACTTTTCTCGTAAGGGTCTTTGGACTCAACTGTTTGTGTGTAGGATTGCAAACAGCAAACCTTTTGATTAATTCAACCCAGACCCTGAAAGTAGTGCACTAAATAAGGAGGAAGTTAAAATGGCTGAAAAAGTAATGAAAATCGGCGTAGAACGCGAAGATGGTTTCTTGTACTATATTGATAAAGACGGCGATGTGGCCCGTGTACAAATGGCCCGCGGCGGCAAAAAAGGCGGAAAGCCCAAAAAAGTAGAAAAAACCGGCATTAAAAAAGAAAAAGGATATTTGTATTTCTTAGACAAGAAAGGCGATATCTCTCGTGCCAAAATGGTAAACGCCAAATAAGTTTGCGTTTTACAGAACACCCCGCAAAGTGTCGAATAGACGCGGCGGGGTGTTTTTACGTATAAATTGGTACATTTTTATCTCATTCCGTATATCTGACGTAATTCGTCTCTCATTTCCTGTATTTTTTGTTTATAATATTTACGTTTTTTCCCCCACGATAAGTATCTCTTAATACAGTAACGTTTATATTTCCAATATAATTTCCGATAATTGCACAATTGCTTCAGTTTATAATCTAAGGTTTGATTATATAAACGTTGCAAGAGAATCTCGTAATAAGGCGTTTTACGAGCATATTGCCACCAAATATGGGCATTAAAAGAAGTAGGGTCCTGCCAAGGTTTTATTCCGCCAGCGTAATGTAAGTATCCCGCAGATTGCAAAGCATTTCTATACCGCAGACGTAGTCGGTAGGGCATTTCATTAGCCCAGTTTTTATGATAAATAGGAATTAGGTTTTCTACATTCCATTTATCTTCTAAAAACCTTATTTTCCCTTTACATACTACGTTTAAAACATCTTGGTCTAAATACCGGGGAGTCTTCAAGCGACGCAACGTGGACAAACATTTGGCAGTCATATCAAATTGTTTCATTTGTTCAATATTGCACACCAACAAGCCAGCTTGAAAATATTCAGAAGGATTGGTTAAGTGTAATACTTTTTCATACGTTTGGTCGCCCGACAACCACTGACGTTCTGCCTCTATATCCCGGGCGGCTCCAAATAAAAAACCTTTCAAATCTGTATGAAAAACATCAGCCACATCTTGTAAAAATATTGCATCACAATCACAATAAACTATTTTTTCAAAATGAGCAAAAATATGCGGGATGAAAAAACGCGCATAGGTCGCTTTTGAAAACCAACCATAGGTATAAAATAATTCTTGCGGATACTGCGCCAAATAGCGAGATATATCCATATAACGAAATTGAACATTGGAGGTCTGTATAGAATTTAAAACCCGCTTGGTATCAGCCGTCAATCCATCGTCTAGTATATACGCCGTGTACGATAAAGAGGCAGAGGCATGGTCTATTAGAGATTGCAACGTAACAGCCAAATACGGCGCAAAAGCTTCGCTACTAGACATGCAGACCGAAATCTCTCCTTTTACCCGCGGTTTGATATCCAAAATCAGACGCATATCCCCCACTAATGTTCTTTTTAATTCTCTAATTTTGGCTACTTTATGCTGGTATTGATATGTCAAATAAATTCCTTGCAATCTTTCGCCTAAATGTCCTAAGAGCCTTATTTGTTGCTCTGTTTGTGTAGTAGGATTAGGCAGACACTCTGCTTCTTTTAGAAGGGGAAATAACCATTCACAATAATCAAAAAACCATTTTTTACTAGCTACAAAAATATTGGTAAAATATCCCTCCGCACCATGCAGATATTCTTGAGTAGCCCCTTTATATTCAGGTCTTTTTCGACATATGATACCCACCATATTATCCATATCTTGAATATTTAAATCGGGACTAACAGTTTTATACTGTTGGTAAGGAGAACCAGGCCCTAATTTATGCATATCGAGTTTTTGGCCTACCAGCACATCATATCCCTTTAAAGCATTTAGAATAGATTTTTCTTGTAATTGGTATTTTTGTATATAATTTGCATCCAATTGCGAACTATACAATAAGCCATATTTATCCGGTTCTTCCATATTATTCAGATCAAAACATAAATGCCTTCTGTAATGCATTAACCCAATATAATCCGGATTTCCTAATTTATCATAATTTTTCCACGCCCAATACATGACGCATAACTCATTGTAATACGAATTTTTGCTAGAAATATTATCTCCCGTGTTATCGCTGATGCAATTTTTGTGCAGCCACTCCTTGTCTTGGGCAGATAATGCTGTTTCATCTTCTATGGCACGGCCACTCTGGACCGGAACAAATATGTCACTTTTTAATAAAGTAGCCGGTTTATGGTAGGCAACTAATATTTTGATTTTTGGATTCATATAAATCTCCCAATCTACGATTTCGGAATCCACAAACAAACAATCTAGCCAACAAAAACGGCTGTTTGCCTAGAGACCATTCACGCCCTCTAAAACAAACAGCCGTGGTTTGCCGTCACGATTGACGGCAAACACTCGGCACCACACTTCCAAGGGATCAGCTCGGACGTGTAGTGCCTAAAACGACTGTTTTTGGTGTGAATGGGCTGCCTTTCGACAGCGCCCCCTACGGGATTCCAAAAACAGATAAATTTAAGTAAGCCGGATTAGGGCTTTGTTAACTCTTTTCTCCTGTTACTACCCCACTATATTACCAAATTTTATGCATCCTTGTTTTTTACGGATTTTTTCCTATACTACTTAATAGGTTCTACTTACCCCGCGGCAAGGAGGCTTATCAAATTTATCTAATTCTGCTTTTATAACTATTCTTTTCCGTCAATTACGCGTTGACACAAATAGACAATTAATGATTAAATGTCTATACGGGATATCCCGTTGAAATTATGTGGAGGAAGTTATGGAAATTAAAATCACCGCGAAAAACATTAAATTAACGCCTGCTATCAAACAATTCGTACAAGCTCGCGTCAACAAAATTGAAAATTATTTTGACAATGTGGTATGGGCACAAGTTTTGTTGTCCGTAGAGAAAAAAATCAACCAACGAGCCGAAATCATTATTCACACCGGTGGGAAAGGCACCGTATCTGCTTCTGCCGTGGAAGGAGATTTGTATAAAGCCATTGATTCAGCCGTTACCAAAGCCGAAGCCCAGATGAAGAAAGCCAAAGGCAAATCCAAAGCAAAACGTGCGGCTAAAAGAGCTCCTGTTGTGGAAGAAATGGCCACCTTCAATGACCATATTTTGTTGCCGGCCAACGATGTGAAGTTTTCCGTCATTAAACAAGTAGAAGTAACCCCGATGAACCCGGAAGATGCCGCCTACGAAATGGAACGTTTAGGATATTCTTTCTGGATGTTCTTAGACGAAGATTCCAAACAAATCAACTTGATTTTCAAACGCTTGGACGGCACTTACGGTTTAATTAAACCTATTAAAAAGAAATAAGAAGGAAGCGGTGCAAAAATTCACAAAATCCATAACCGTTAAAGACTTGCTCCAGATGAAACGCCTTCGTCTGGAGCTGGTCTGTGGTAGACGCTATATTCACCGCAACATTTCCACGCCCAACATCAACCGGCCGGGGCTGGCTTTGTGCGGACATATGGATCATTTTTTGCCCAACGCAATTCAGTTATTCGGACCGGAAGAGTACGGCTTCTGCCGTAAAACGAAACCTAAAATTTTGCAAACCAGCATCGCCCATATGTTGGAAAAAGGGAAAGTGCCTTGCATTATTATGGTGGAAAATCTAAAAACAGCTCCCGCCTTGCGCAAGGCCTGTTTGGAAGCGGAAGTCCCCGTATTGAAAACCTCGTTGGATTTGGCTGATTTCGCGGCTGAGATTCGTCGTTTTCTAGATGAAGAATTAGCGCCTGTTACCCATGTGCACGGTGTACTATTAAATGTAAGCGGAAGCGGTATTTTACTGCGCGGGGAAGCCGGTATCGGCAAAAGCGAATGTGCCTTGGAACTAATTAAGCGCGGACATATTTTGATTGCAGATGACGTAGTAGAAGTGCAGAAAAGATGGGGACGGTTTTTAATCGGTTCCTGTCCTGAAATGCTCAAGCACTACATGGAAGTGCGGGGCTTGGGGATTTTAGATATAGATTTACTGTTCGGTATCGGTGCCACCAAAGACGAGGGCGCCATCGATATGGAAATTGAACTGGTCCCCCCCACCGAAACAATTGACCGTTTGGGGGTTGAACAGCGCACCACCGAGCTGTTGGGAGTGGAAATTCCCTCGCTGGCCTTGCCGGTTACTCCGGGGCGCAACTTAGCCGTTTTAATCGAAGTGGCCGCATTAAATCAGCAACTTAAATCCCAAGGCATTTTATCAGCCAAACAGTTTAGCCAAAAAATGCTAAACCGTATGAAAAAGAAAACGAGGACTCATGCACCAGAAGCGTAAACTATTTATTATTACCGGTATGAGCGGAGCCGGCAAATCCCAAGCTCTTAAGATATTTGGCGATTTGGGATTTTATTGCGTGGACAATTTGCCGTTGGCATTGTTTCCGCAATTTGCTTCTTATGTCATCGAGCATGCCGATTTACAACATGTGGCCTTGGGCATTGACGTGCGGGAAGGAGAACGTCTCAAAGAACTGCCCGCCCTGCTCAAACAAACAACCAAAGAAGATTTTGAAGTCAATGTCATTTTCTTAGATGCCAGCGACGAGTGTTTGATACGCCGTTTTTCGGAAACCAAACATAAACATCCTATTCATAAAAAATTAGCCGCGGCCATTGCCCATGAGCATGATTTGCTAAAACCCATTAAAATCGCTTCCGATAAAGTCATCGATACAACGGATTTAAAATTAGGGGAACTAAAGGAAAAAATATCTGCCCTACTGGAACTAAAAAAAGAAGGAGAAATGCAGATTTCCGTAGTGTCTTTCGGGTTCAAAAACGGCATTCCCAAAGATACGGATTTAGTAATGGATGTGCGGTTTTTGCCCAATCCGTATTATGTGAAGGAATTGAAAAATAAGACCGGCTTAGACAAAGCCGTACAAGACTATATTTTATCGTTTCAACAGACGCAAGAATTTGCCGATAAATTTGCCGATTTGATTAAATACTTAATTCCGCAATACATTAAGGAAGGGAAAAGTTATTTAACGATTGCCATGGGTTGTACCGGTGGCAAACACCGCAGCGTTTTTATGGCGCATCAACTGGCCGAAACGTTGCGCAAGCAAGGCTTAAGTGCTTCGGAATTTCACAGGGATATAGAGATTTAACTATGGTAAAACTTATTTTGGTCACGCACGGCAATTTGGCCGCTGAAATGTTAAATACCGCCGCCCAAATCTTGGGCAAACAAGCTGAAGAGGTGCAAACCTTATCCGTCACTACCTCCAGCTCCATTGAGCAAGGCGCCCAAGAACTCAAAACTATGATTGCTCAAGCCGAACAGGGAGTGATTATACTGACCGATATTTTCGGAGGCAGTGCCACCAATATCGCGCTCAAAGCCGGACAAGATAATCCTCACTGCCACGTGATTACAGGGCTTAATTTGAGTATGCTGCTGACTGCTTTGAACAGTCGTAAAAAACTAAATGACAAAGAATTGGCTGAAAAGATTGAATCAGACGGAAAACGAGCCGTCATTAATGCCACCGAATTGTTAATTAAAGGATTCTAATATGGCTATTTTATTTGCCCGCGTGGATGACCGCTTGATTCATGGACAAATCGTCCAAGCGTGGCTACCGGAGCTCAACATTGACGAAGTGGTGATTCCGTGTTCCAAGATGCAAGCGCAACGTATCAATAAAAACTTGTTGCGGCTTTCGTTGCCGTTTGAATATGATTTAACTGTTTTATCACCGGATCGTTGCGTAGCTTATATGACGCAATCACCCAAAAGAACTTTATTGCTTATGGAATCGTTGCAAGATCTGCAACCTTTACTAGAAGATGGTTTGCAAATCAAATCCGTCAATATCGGTGGCATGCATTTTAAGCCCAATGCTCAAAAATTAGCCGAAAATGTATTCTTGGATGAGCAGGACAAACGAACATTAAAAATATTGCACGATTTGGGAATAGAAGTAGAAACAAGAGCGGTCCCCACTTCTAAATCTATTTCCTTAAAAGAGATTTTACAATGACCCATGCCACTGCCATTTTACTATGCCTGTTGGCCTCGCTACTGGAGCTGGATACTACGTATGCTTTTCAAACGTTGCTATCCCGCCCTATCATAGCCGGGCCGATTTTCGGACTGTGTACCGGAGACGCCATGGCCGGCTTGCAGGTGGGTATCTTTGCAGAACTGTTATTTTGCGACATTTCCCCCTTGGGCGGAGTAATCCCACCTAGCGGTGTTGTGTTAGTCACTATTTCTCTTTTGTTACATGCCATGGGAATTGAACTGTACTTTAGCTTTTTTGTAGGAGTACTGGCCGCCATTTTATATTCCTTCTTAGATGCACTACTACGCAAAAGCCGCGTCACGTGGATGGTGTTTGTGGAAAAAAAGATTACCCGCCACCCCAGTGATTTGAAACGCACTATTGCCGGCGCGTTGTTATTATCCTTTTCCATGACTTTTATTTTTCTGTCTGTATCCATTTGGGCCACTTCTCAAATCATTTTTTGGTTATTTCCTTATTTGACTCCTAAAATTCATTTTGCGTTTCATTTAGCATACACGGCGGTACCTTGGATTGGGCTGGCTACCTTGATACCGGCGTTTCGGTTTAAGGCGAGGTAATTATGAATTTGCGACTCAAACTGAATTTATTTTTTCGCTCTTTTTTCTTGCAAACCGGCTGGAATTATGCCAAGTATCAAAACTTGGGTTTTGCTTTTGTTATGATGCCCGTGTTGCGCCGTTTGTATGCTAAAGATGCCGAATCATTACCCACCGTATTGCAACGTTATTTGGATAATTTCAACACGCAACCGGTGATGGCCTCGTTCTGTTTCGGGGCACTAGCCAAGCAAGAAGAACAAATTATTCAAGCCAACTCTTTGACCGATTATAAAGAACAAGTATTGGAATGGCAGGGGATCCGGCGGGGGCTTTCCATTACAGCCGCCTCTATCGGAGACCGGCTTTTCTGGGGCACCTTAAAACCGCTCACCTTACTCATCGCCTTGTTTGTGTGGATGTTAGCCGGAGTAGATTTTTTGGAAACGGATTATCTAAACACCCCTTCCACTACGGTAATTCTGTCCGGCAGTTTAGTCGCATTTTTCATTTACAATATCGTGGCGCAATGGGTGCGTTGGCAAGGGATAGAGCTGGGATATGTTTCAGATAATTCTTCTTGTTTTGGATTAACCCGTTTCGACTGGAACCGCACCATCTATCACGCCAAACGTTTGGGATTATATGTGGCAGTCGTACTCCTATTGCTGGGAGTATATCACTATTTCAAACAAGCAGATCTGGTGACCAATGTCCATAGTATAGCCAAAGCAATTTTAGTGCTGGCTTTTGTCATTATTGCATTTATTACGCGTCGTTTGCGCATCCCCAATGTGTACTTATACTTAACGAGCGTAGTAATTTTCAATTTAGTATGTCTATTATAAAGGGGAACGTGTGATTACACAAGATATTCAAATTACAAATCGTTTAGGGTTACATGCCCGACCGGCCGCGATGCTGGTACAGACCGCGTCGGATTTTGACTGTGACATTAAAATCAAAAAAGACACCGTAGAAGTCAATGCTAAAAGTATTATGGGTGTATTGATGTTGGCGGCCGAATACGGCTCTGTCTTGCGCTTGCAATGCGAGGGCGCTGACGAAAAACAAGCCGCCCAAGCAATTGCGGCTCTGTTTGCCAACAAATTCAACGAGGAGTTTTAACGATGTTTGTGATGAAAGGCATTGCTGCCAGCCCGGGAATAGCCATTGGACCAGCGGTTTTATTACCGACGGCGGATTTTGCCGTTTCAGACCAATATGTAGAGGCTTCTCAAGTAAAAGCCGAAACCATTAAATTTCAACAAGCATTAGAAAAAACCTTGCAAGATTTAGACGTGAGTGAGCAACAACTGCGTGAAACTGTTGGGCCGGAATATGCCCACCTCATGTCCATGCATAAAATGATTTTGCAAGATCCTATGCTCAAAGACGCAACGTTGGCCAAAATAAAACAAGAGCATATGTCTGCCCAAGCGGCTATTTTTTTAACGCTAAAAGAGTTGGCCTCTTCCTTTGAGAAAATAGAAGATAACTTTTTCCGCGAACGCCGCAACGATATTTTTGACGTAGGCAAGCGTATCGTGACGTACTTGGCCGGAGATCGCAACTCTTTTTGGACCGCCATTCGCCGTCCCTCTATATTAGTTGCGCACAATTTGTTTCCGTCCGATGCCCTAAATTTGCGCCAGCACAACATTATAGCCTTCTGTACCGATCAGGGTGGAAAAACCAGCCATACGGCCATTTTGGCCCAAAGTCTGCGCATTTCAGCGGTGGTAGGGTTGTCCAATGCCGCGCGTCAAGTAAAAAACGGGGATACCGTCATCGCCGATGGTGAAAACGGCTTACTGATTATCAATCCGGATAAATATACTTTAGCCAGTTATAAGAAAATCCAGCGGGATCTGAAAAAAGCGGAATCTTTACTAAAAACCATCAATCATTTACCCACGGTTACCGCAGACGGCAAGAATTTTCAACTGATGGTAAACTTCGACCCGCGCACCGACTCTAAAGAAAATAAATCTCTCATTACAGACGGCTTGGGGCTGCTGCGAACGGAATTTTTATACATGAACACCCCTAAACCTCCTTCCGAGCAAGAACAATATCAGGTTTATGTGTCCGTGGCCAAGAAATTTGATATGCGTCCGGTAACCATTCGCCTGGCCGATTTAGGCGCCGATAAGATGCCCGATTTCCCGCTCGATGAGTTTGACAAAGATCACAATCCTTTCATGGGTTGCCGTGGTATTCGCTTATTTCTGAAAAATCCGGATCTGATGCGCACTCAGTTGCGCGCCATTGTGCGTGCCGCGTGCGAAGTGCCGGCCCAAATTAAAATCATGGTACCTATGGTATCTTCCGTAGAAGAAATGCGCCATGTACGCACCGCTTTGAACGAAGCGTTGGCAGAATTGGAGCAAGAAGGATTAAAACCCATTAATAAAATTGCTTTAGGTGCTATGATAGAAGTGCCTTCGGCGGCTATTGCCTTAGAAGGCATGATTTCGGAAATGGACTTCCTTTCCATCGGCACCAATGATTTAATACAATATCTTATCGCCGTAGATCGCGTGAACCCCGAAGTGGCGCATATGTATGACCCGTGCCATCCGGCCGTTCTGCGCACTATTCATCAGATTATACAAACCGCCCACCAACGGGGCAAAACCGTCAGCATTTGCGGAGAAATGGCCTCGGATGAAAAGATGATTCCGATGTTACTGGGATTGGGAACGGATATATTATCTGTGGCGCCGCGTATGTTCCTGCGCGTAAAAAACCGGATACGCAATTTGAATTTTGAAACTTGTGCTGACAGAGCCCAAGCGGCTTTGTTAGCCGGAAGCAGCGAAGACATTCGCAAATTAATCGAGCCAAACCAAGATGAAGATTCGTAATTTTTCTATTGTAGCCCATATTGATCATGGTAAGACCACCCTCTCGGACCGTATTTTAGAAGATACCGGCACGGTACCTAAACGCAAAATGCAAGCGCAACTCTTAGACGGAATGGATTTAGAGCGAGAGCGCGGCATCACCATTAAGGCCAAAGCCGTTCGCATTCAATACAAGGACTATATTTTGAACTTAATTGACACGCCGGGACATGTGGATTTTTCCTACGAAGTGGCACGCTCCTTGCGCGCGTGTGAAGGCGTGCTACTTCTGGTAGATGCTTCTCAAGGCGTAGAAGCGCAGACCGTGGCGCACGCACATTTGGCACAGAGTTTGGGACTAAAAATTATTCCGGTGATGAATAAGGTGGACTTGTCCCAATCCGACGCGGATGCTTCCGAAGAGCAACTGTGGGATATTTTAAGAGAGCCCATTGAAGCCGAGCGTGTCAGCGCCAAAACCGGCGCCGGCATTGAACATTTGTTAGACAGGATTGTTGCCGATATTCCTGCCCCGCAAGGGGACGTACAAGCACCCCTGCGTGCCTTGATTTTTGATTCCTTTTATGACCCGTTCCGCGGCGTGATTATGTATGTGCGCATGGTAGACGGTAGCGTCAAGGCTGGGCAAACCATTCGTTTTATGGCCACGGGGGCCAGTTACAAAGTGGAAGAAGTTGGGTTTATGACGCCCAAACAACTCCACAAAGCACCTTCTTTAAGCGCCGGAGAAGTGGGTTATTTAGTAGCCGGCATTAAAGATATTCATCAAGTAAAAGTGGGCGATACAGTCACTTTAGCCGACCGCCCCGCCCAAACCCCGCTGCCGGGCTATGCTGATGCCAAGCCCGTCGTATTTGCCAGTATTTTTCCGGTGGAAACGACCGATTTCCCGCTCCTGCGCACCGCGCTTGAAAAATTAAATTTATCCGATTCTTCTTTTCATTACCAAAGTGAAACTTCTAAAGCATTGGGCTTTGGGTTTCGCTTAGGGTTTATGGGCATTTTGCATATTGAAATCGTCAAAGAACGCTTGGAGCGCGAATTTAATTTATCCTTAATTGCCACCGCGCCAAACGTGGTATATCACGTTAAATTTACTCCGCGCAAAAATCATCCGCAGGAACTGGCGGCCTTGCCCGATGCGCCCGATGATCCGGGGTATAAAATTATTGATAATCCGGCCAATTTTCCGCCGCACGGAGATATTATTGATATCAAAGAGCCGGTCATTCACATCACCATTGTAACCCCCGTAGAATTTATGGACGGCGTGATGACGCTACTCAAAGAAAAACGCGGCACCTTTATGAATATGGACCATTTATCTAATCAGCGCGTGATTATCAAATATGAAATGCCGATGGGTGAAATGGTCATTGATTTCTACAATAAACTCAAATCCGTTTCTAAAGGATATGCGTCTTTTGATTATGAGGTGGCCGGTTTTAGAAGTGCAGATGTAGTGCTAATGGAAATTCTGCTACACGGAACGCCGGTGGATGCCTTGTCTGTCGTCGTTCATAAAGACAAAGCACAAACCCAAGGCCGCGCGCTGTGCGCCAAGTTAAAAGAGCTAATCGGCCGCCAACAATTTGAAGTAGCGGTGCAGGCCGCCATTAACGGAAAAGTGATTGCGCGCGAAACGATACCCGCGTATCGCAAAGACGTCATTGCCAAATGTTACGGCGGTGATATTACGCGCAAACGCAAACTGCTTGAAAAACAAAAAGAAGGTAAAAAACGAATGAAATCCATCGGCAGTTTGAACATCCCGCAAGAAGCCTTCGTGGCCATGCTCAAGATTGACGAGGAATAAATCTTATAAACTAAAAACCCGCTCTTGTGAGCGGGTTTTTAAGTATCATTTTAGATTTTTTCTACTTGTTGGCCTTGCGGCGTGTCCTTGACGCGGTATCCGGCCGCGGCCAATTGGTCACGCAACTCGTCGGATTTTTTATAATCTTTGGCTTTGCGCGCTTCGGCCCGTTGGTTAAGTAAAATCTCCACTTCCGCCGGCAATTTTTCGGTTTTTTCTTCCGGAGCGCGGAATAAATCTAGCGCCAAAATGCCATCGGCAAATTTCAAAAACTCCACTTTTTCTGCCGCATTTAATTCCGACCCGCGCAGACTTTCCCACACTACTGCCAGTGCCTTGGGAGCATTGATATCATCCTCCATGGCAGCTTGGAATTTTTGTTTGGCTTGTGCGCATTTTTCGGTAATAGGCTGGCTCTTGGCAGTAGCCACTAAGGCCGCCGTTTCTTTGCGCAAGGTTTGCAAACTTTTGCGCGCGCTGTCTAAACTTTCATAGGTAAATTCGAGTTGCGTGCGGTAATGCGCCGTCAAACACAAATACCGGTAATCCAACGGATCATATCCTTTGTCGCGCAAGGTTTGCAAAGTAACAAAAGTACCGCCGGATTTAGACATTTTACCTGCGTGTAGTACTAAAAATTCGCCATGCACCCAAAAACGCACATACGGTTGGCCGGTAGCGGCTTCGCTTTGTGCAATTTCATTGGTGTGATGCACAGAAACGTGGTCAATGCCGCCACAATGAATATCCAAGGTGTTACCCAAGTATTTCATCGCCATGGCAGAGCATTCAATATGCCACCCCGGAAAACCTACGCCCCACGGGCTGTCCCATTCCATTTGACGCTTTTTATCAACGGGTGAAAATTTCCATAAAGCAAAATCGGTTGGGTTTTTCTTTTCTTCGCTCATTTCTACGCGCGCACCGCCTTTAAGCCCTTCCAAGCGGCTGCGACCGACCAGTGCATCATAGCGCGAAAATTTAGAGGTATCATAGTAAATACCGTCAGAGGTGCGATAGGTGTATCCCTTTTCTTCCAACGTTTTCACCAGCGCAATCATTTCCGGTATATGCGCCGTTGCACGACTGATAACGGTTGGCCGAGAACAATGCAGCGCATCATAATCAGCAAAAAATTTCTCTTCGTAAAACTTAGCAATATCCCACGCGCTTTTGCCTTCGCGCGCGGCGCCCACTTCCATTTTATCCTCGCCGTCATCGGCATCGGATACCAAATGTCCCACATCCGTTACGTTCATCACGTGTTTGAGCGGCCAAGTCAAGCGCAACGTGCGGGCCAGTAAATCCTCAAAAATATAAGTGCGCATATTACCGATGTGTGCGTAATTATATACTGTCGGCCCACAGCAATACATGGTTACTTGTTGTTCATGTAACGGCTTAAATAGTTCTTTTGTTTTGCTCTCTGTATTATAAAGCTGCATTGGCTTGGGCCTCTTGAAGTAAAGTATTATATTGTTCTACAACCGTTTTGAAGAACAAGTTGCAGGTCTGTTGGCCAATCTCATTGGCGGCTTGCTCTCCCAACACACAATTCACTTCTACGTCTGAAAGCGGATTAACTGCCCCCACACTAGACATAGAATAGGTAAAACCGCCGGGCCGATAGGTACGTAAAGCTTTTTTATAACCGGTCGTTAGTGCTTGTTGAAATAAAGCCATATTTTTAGCATTTGCCTGCGCACCGAGTTTAATACGTTTCACAGCTGCCACCACGGTCACGTCCGTATAACGCCCATAAGAGGAAGCAATTTCTTCAGATGTAAAATCTTCGTCTGCGGAAGGGGTATATTCTTCTTGCTCCGTAGGAGAAGTGGTTGAAAAAGCCTGTTCGTCCAAGATGCTGGGTTGCGGCAAATGGCTGGTATAATCATCTGTTGAATGTACTGTCGGCCGCGTATAAGCCGAATAATCAATCCCCGACATTTTTTGACGGGTCTTCTGATGATTGGCTTCCGCACAAGCTCCTAACAGTAAAAGACTTATTCCTATTACCCCTAATTTATTCATTTTTTCTCTCCTACAAGTACCGTAGCCACCGCTTGGCACATGGCCGCTTCCCCGCGGCCGATTTCGCCTACGTGCTCATGGCTTTTAGATTTGAAACTGACATTCTTTTCTTCTAACTGAAAAATACGGGCCAAACTGGCGCGCACCGCCGCGTAATGCGGGCTGATTTTAGGCTCTTGTGTAATTAATGTGGCATCAATGTGTACCAACTGCGCCCCTTTTTCTTTCACTATTTCCAATACGCGCGCGGCGATTTTTTTGCTATCTATATCTTTAATGGTCGGATCGGTCGGCGGGAATAAAAGGCCGATTTCTCCTTCACATAACGCCCCTAGAATAGCATCGCAAATTGCATGCAGTACTACATCTGCATCACTATGACCCAGTAGTCCTTTCGTGTGCGGAATTTCTACCCCGCCTACTATAAATTTTCGTCCGGTCTGCATCCGGTGTAAATCAAAACCAAATCCGGTACGCTGTTGCAGACCTGCCTGCAAAAGTGCTTCCGCCATAATTAAATCCTCCGGCGTAGTAATCTTCAAATTTTGATAATCCGACTTTTCTATTTGCACCCGCACACCCAAACGTTCCACCAGTTGGGACTCATCGGTAGCATCCTGCAAATAACCAAATTTATCCAAAGCACGGCGCAACACATTGGCCTGATAGCATTGCGGGGTTTGCGCCTGCCATAAAAGGGCTCGGTTTAATGTTTGTTCCACAAAGCCATTACGAACTTGTTTAATCGTATCTTTAACAGGCACTGCTAACACGGAGGCTCCATTTATAAAACCGCTTTGCAAGCAACGCGCTATCGCTTCGGCAGACACTAAGGGTCGGGCGCCGTCATGAACGGCCACCGCTTGCACCCGCGGATCCAACACTGCCACTCCGTTGATAACAGAACCTAAACGGGTGGCACCCGGTTGGGCAAAAGTTATTTGGGGAAAACAAGAACGCAACGCTTCCCAGTTTTCGCAAGCAGTGACAACCACTATTTGTTTGATGACCGATACTTTTAGGAAGGCTTCTATGGTACGAATCAGCACCGCTTTGCCGGCCAGCGGCAACATCTGCTTGGGGCGGCCCATTCGTTTGCCTAGGCCACCGGCTACTAATACGGCTCCGGCAAAATGTAAGGTTTCCGACATATTATTTCGTTTTCGCAAAAATCATCCGGCCGGAAGGAGTTTGCAAGATAGAGTAAACCGCTACTTCCGTCCGTTTACCAATATATCTGCGGCCTTCTTCCACCACTACCATGGTGCCGTCATCTAAATAACCGATTCCCTGTTCTTTTTCTTTTCCATCTTTCATGATGAACAAAGACATCGTTTCTCCCGGCAGCACTACAGGTTTTAAGGCCGTGGCCAAATCAGCAATATTCAGTACTGTTACATCATACAGAGCGCCAATTTTGTTGACGTTGAAATCTAAAGTGACCACTTCCGCGTCAAAGTTTTTAGCTAATTTGACAATCCGTTCGATTTCATTTTCTGCTTTAGGTGTTTTGGACGTTACACGCACGGTGATTTCTTTTAGCTCTTGTAAGCGGGTTGCCACATCCAAACCGCGGCGGCCTTTGGCACGCTCCAAAGGATCTTTCGACGCCGCTAAAGTATTGAGTTGTTCCAAGACAAATACGGGTAGCACAATAATACCGGAGAGAAAGTTTATTTCACATAAATCTACAATACGTCCATCCATCAAAGCACTGGCGTCCGCAATTTTGAGATGACGGCCCTTATAAGATAACCCTTCCAAATCACGTGACTTAAACAAACAGGCCAATACGCCGAATAAAATCAGCCCCATTTCCACATACCGCATATTATCCAGCCACCAGCTCGGAGCGCCGTTACCACCGAAGTTTTGTACGGCATAGTCAATAAATACAAACAACAACCATCCCAGCAAAAACCCGGAGCACGCAATCATCATTTTAATCAGACGCAATTGCTTAAATACGGCTTCTGCAATAATAACAATCAAAGCGCACAATAAACCCGCCGCCAGAGACAACGGATCTTTATCAATAAAATCATAGGTTAAAAACGGAAATGCAATTAGCGTAGACAAACGAAAAATCCAAATAGGCATATCTTCCTCCGGATACCTAGTTCTCTTAGGTACCACATATTAAAGTGTTTAATATATTTTATCATTCCGCGCGCCATTTGTCAGTCCCTTTCGCATGGTATAGGTTAAGTCTACGTCCCTACGCAGAATTTGATATGATATATATATGTTACTTCAAGGAAAAGACCTCGCCGCTTCATTACGTGCCCCGTTAGCAGAACGGGCGGATTGCGTGCGGCATCATTTGGGTCGTCCGATTACCTTGTTTGCCGTAGGCTCTACAGAAGATTACGGGGCTTATGTGTATTTACAAAAAGAAGTGCAAGCCGCTGAAAAATTGGGTATTGCCACCCAAGTACATACTGTAAATTCCCAAACACCTGTTGCCTCTTTCTTGGCGCTGTTAGATCAGGCCTCTGCCGATCCGGCTGTAGACGCTATATTAATTCCCCGTCCATTGCCGGCGGTGTTGGCGCAAAGTGGTTTTACCGCTCATCTTTCACCGGAAAAAGATATCGACGGCATGTCTACGCTGTCTATGGGCAATTTGTTTTTGTGCAAAACTTGGGCAGACGTATCGCAACTCAAAACCTTTGTACCCTGCACGGCGGCGGCAGTTATTCGTTTTTTGGATTATCATCACATTTCACCGGAAGGATTAGAGGCCGTGGTCATTGGCCGCTCTCCTACCGTTGGAAAGCCATTGGCACATCTGCTCACGTGCCGCAATGCTACTGTTAAAATTTGCCACACATTTACACCCGATTTGTCCAAAGCATTGCAACAGGCGCGACTCATTTGCAGTGCCGCCGGGCAGCCTCATTTGTTGCATGCCGAAAATGTACCGGCCGGTTGTTGCGTAATTGATATTGCTACCAATTTGGATGAAAATCAACATCTCTGCGGAGACTGCCAAACCGAAGAGCTACTCGCAAAAGGATGCAATGTTTCTTCCGTTCCGGGCGGTATCGGGCCGGTAACGCTTGCATGTTTGCTCGAAAACATTATATTATGTGGAGAAAGAAAGAAGGAGACAAACCAATGAAAAATTTAATTTGCTTGATGACTATTGTACTTGGGACGGTCCTGCTGACCGCTTGCGCCTCTACTCAGGAAAATCCTGAAGAGCAAGGTACCCGTTATCAAAAGAAAATTTATTTAACGGAAAAAGATTATATGGACGATTTGGAAACCACTGCCCAGGCAGAACGACGGGAAGCCAAACCTAATACGGAATCCGAATACATCTATAATGTACAGCCGGAAACTCAAAAGAATGTATATTTCTTTGATTACCGCACCCGCCCAATGGTCCCCGGCGAACCTTCCGAGCTGGAATATAAAAAGACCAAACGTCTATGGGAGAAACCGCGCCGCTATTCCCCGGAACAATACTACGGTAATCAACCGGCCGAGGATACTTCTTCCTCCGGTTCTTCATCGTCTTATAATAGTTACGACGATTACGACTATTAAGACTCTGTTTACTTAAAAATCCCGCTTCTTAGAAGCGGGATTTTTTATAGGAACCATTCGACATGATCTGTGAAAATTCCGTCCACACCTTGTGTTTGTAACTGCTCCGCCAAAGTACGGTCGTTCACTGTATACACCAGCACTTTCCAACCGCGACGATGGCAGGTATCCAAGATAGAGGGAGTTAAGCGGGTATGACTGATATGCACGCTTTCAACCTCTAATTGTGCCGCCTGTTCTTCATCGAAACAACGGGTCAATAAACCGATACGGGCCTTGGGCATTAAACTGCGCAGGCGTTGCAGAGCAGGCACATCAAAACTGGAAAACAATACCTTCGATTGCAATTCCGCCGGCCAAGCACGCACTTGCCGGCATAAGACGTCCTCCAAAGCAGGATAGATATTATCATCGTTTTTGATTTCTATATTTAAGCATTGCAACTGTGCCGTGATAATAGGCAACACTTCAGACAATAAAGGCACATACTCCGGAGTATCATCAAACGGATTGGTAAGCGGATAATGTCGCAAATCTGCCGTTGTTAAATCAGCCAAGGCAACATCCACGCCGGCAGTGGCGGCTAAAGAGTAGTCATGATGCACGGCCAGTTGCCCATCTTTTAACAAATGGACATCCAACTCATAGCACGTGGCCCCTTGGGCGCGCGCTAGGGAGAAAGCTGAAAGCGTGTTTTGAACACGGGCGGCACTGGCTCCGCGGTGGGCAAAAACAATCATATTCTTATTGTAGCAAAGACGCCTTATAAAAAAAATCCCCCGCTCTTTTGAGCGGGGGATATATATCAAAAACTACAGTGAAGTACCGGAAACCACAGACATTCTATGCTCTCCGCGGCAATCACGATGTTGCATATCTTTGGGAATGTTGTAGAAGTTAATTACCCATTTCGGAAAACCATAGGTATCGCATAGCGTTTCTTTGTTTACGAGCGCAGCGGCCTCATTTAAAGATAGCAATTGTTCTTCAGCCTTAACGTGTACATAATACTTATGATTTGCTATCTCTTTCACTTTGGGCATTATCTTTGAGTTTAACTGATTAATTTGTATAACCAAATATTTAAGGGCACGAAAAGTACTTTGAAGGTCCCCGTCGGCCATCAAACCATCCTGTATATTTTTTTGGTAATAGGAAAAATCATCTACAAAAGACTGATCTAAGAGTTTATATCCCACGAGCGCATTCAAAGCATAAATGGCTCTTTTATGCTCGATTTGAGCTTGCTGTTCTAAAGAAAGTTCTTTTTGTCCAGCAGCTTTTTTCATGGCGGCAATATCTTCTTGTACTTTTGAATCAGCTGCTTTTAATGAAAGAGCTACCTTCTGTTCAAAATCCAACCTTTCCGCCACTTTGTCTGCGGCTTCTTTTCTTTGTGAGTAGCCAGTAATTTGCACATCTGCCCAAACTGACGCGTAAACAGCACTCACAGCCAAGCAGAGCAATCCAACTAACGCGATTATTTTCTTCATATTTTTCCTCCTTTTATGGTTAAAACCGGCGGCTTGCGCCCTGTCTTTAACCTATTTGATTTCCTTACCCCTATAGTATTTCAAAAAAACAAAGATACGTCAAGTGTATTTTAGGCCTTTTTTCCAATTGGGCCTAAAGACCTTATATCAAAAAGAACCCCCGCTCAAATAAGCGGGGGATTCATTTCTTTTTGTGGTAAATCTTATTTCACATTATAGAATGCTCTGGCAAACGGTTTTAAACGGGCGGTGCTGATTCCATTACCCAAAGTCAGACATTCGTGATCCACATTTTCGGCAATTTGATCTAACGAAGCCAATTTGCCGTAGTTGTACACAAAATAATACTGATGATTTAACAGGTCCTTTACTTCCGCCAACAATGCCTCGTCCTTAATGGATAGGGCCGTTTGAGCCAATTTTTCCAAAGCAATCTCTGCATCTTGATAAGCAAATGATTTTTGGGTGTCAGAGGCTAATACGCCTACCAGATACTGGTGTTTGGCAAGCACACCGTTTAAAATACCCGAGTGTTCTGCATGAGAGGCCGCCTGTTTTCTCAGTGCGTTTTCTGCTCTCAGGGCTTCCCGGAGCGCTTGCGGAGCAACCGGATTAGCGGGAATCAAAGTGTTAAAATAAGACTCTGTTTCTCTATCGAACCCCGCCGTTTTGGCCTGATAATTCGGCAGACTGTATTGTTTCACACTTAATTCGCTCAATTCAAGTGCCGCTTTTTTCAAAGAAACCAATCCTTCTGTTTTATAATTGGGGAAATAATACTGATGATTGAGAATGGCCTCAATATTTCTGCGCAACGTAGCATCTTCAATCCCTTGCATAAAAGAAGCGAAGATTTCCAATCTATTAACGTTGTCTTGATAATAAAATTTGGGCTCAGTTCCTTTTGTGTTATTGAAAATATCACGCAATTGCTGATGCCACTCTTCCACTTCTTCTAAAGTTACGGTTGCATTCGTAACGTCTTTTTCAAATAGATCTTTTAAAGCCTCAGAAGCTTCCTGAAATTCTTTTTCTTCTTGGTTCTTTAAACTCCCTACATCTACCGCTTGTGACAAAGCCTTTTCTTCTTTTTGGCTTCCCTTCTTAAATAAGCCACTATAGCTTGTCAAAACGGGGCTACTAATTATGGCGTGTGCTGTCCCTGAAAATAGACCAAGCACGCCAATCAATACCATCAGTTTTTTCATATTCTTTCTCCTTTGGGCTCACGTCGGCAGCTTGCACCATCGTTAGCCGATAATTTTTCCACACTTATAGTATCTTAAAAAAACATCTCTACGTCAAGCGTATTTTAGGCCTGTTTCCCGATTAGGCCTAAAGACCTATATCAAAACGAACCCCCGCTTTTTTTGAGCGAGGGTCATTGAAAGGGTTATCTCTTTCTATAATCGGGCTTCCCGGTAGTTTTATGGTATTGCACCCATTTATCGTACATTTCTCCAAGAAAAACCCCTTTTTCATGCGGATTTCCGTCGATCATATTAAGTGCATAGGGCAAGAAATACAATTGGCCGCGCACTAAATATTGGTGACAAAGCGCGATTTTAATCATATTGACTACTGTTTTGCTGTCAATTTTGCTAAAAGATTCGTCTAACGCCTTTCCCGCTCCTTGCACACGAAAAGCCACCATCCATTCTTCATCTTCCGGCCAATGGGATGCTTCTGGCATAGAAGTATTAAATCCATTGAACAGGGCCCCATGTAACTCTTGGATTTTTTCTAATTCCGCTGCGTATCTGGGAAATATAAATGCTAAACTTTTTAGCTGTTGTTGGCCTTTTTCAAATTGTTCTTTAGCAACTGCTGTAGCTTGCTCGGACGAATCTCCTTCCAATTCCGGGTGTTCCGGCAACAATCCTTTTTGTTGTGTTGCAGTCTGCTTGGATTCTTCATGTTTGATTAATCCTTTCAAACTTTCTCTCATAATCATATGCTCAGCAATTGGATTCATAGCATAAACCGCAGAAGCTAAACCAAGCACAGATACTAATAACATTAATTTCTTCATATTTCCTCTCTCGTTAAGATCCGCTAGTGGCTTGCACCAAGCGAACCGATTACTTTGCTACCCTCATAGTATCTTAAAAACGCAATCCCAATATCAAGCGTTTTTTGGCCCTATACCATTTTAGGTCTAAAGACCTACTACAGGATTTCCTTGACGGAACCCATGAAATCCTGCCAACTATCTTTGGCTTCGCCGCCGCCTTGAGCAAAATCCGGCCGGCCGCCGGCTTTTCCGTTCAAATTCGTTGCAATTTGTTTGGCCACTTCCACTGCATTCGTATTGGGCAACTGGCCCACCATTTTGACCACAAATGAACGTTTGCCGTCGCGGTCCGTAGCTACAATAATGAGGGCTTTTTCGTACTTTTGCCCAATAGTGTCGGCAATGGTGCGCAACTCGCGTGGTTGGGCTCCTTCTGCATTTTGAAGCACTACCGTCACGCCGTTTTTAAGGGTAAAAGCAGTTTGCGCCACGCCGCCGGCCGCCAATGTTTTCTCGCGGAAAGCCGCATAACGTTTCCGCACTTCTTTGAGCTCATCTAAAATTTGATTTAGTCGCACGCCCACTTCCGGCACCGGCACCATCAGTCGCGCGGCCATTTGTTCCACTCCGGCATGTACAGTCTTCAAATAGTCTAGTGCCGCTTGTCCGGCCACGCCTTCAATACGCCGCACTCCGGCAGATAAGGAACCTTCTTTCAAAGGCACTACTGTAATAACTTGCGCGGTATTGGTAACATGGGTGCCGCCGCATAATTCCAAACTATATTTTTTATCTGGTTCTTCAAAACTGCCTCCCATGAGCACAAAACGGGCCGGATCGGCATATTTTTCCCCTAACAAAGTGACGGCACCTAATTTAGCCGCATCTTTTAGCGGACGTTCCTGACAGGTAACCGGTAAAGCCTGTTCGATGGCTTGTTGCACCAGCGTCCACACCTGCTTCCAATCTGCTTGGGTAGGTGTTTTAGATAAAGTATAGTCAAAACGGAAACGTTCCGGGGATACAAAAGACCCACTCTGATGTACGCCGGTCCCAAACACTTTCCGCAAGGCCGCGTTCACCAAGTGAATAGCGCTATGATTGGCCGCGGCTCTGCCACGCAACGGGCCATTGACGGACAAAATCACTTCATCTCCCACAGCCAGCGTCCCTTTTACCTTATGCACAAATACTTTACCGATGGGTTTTTGTACATCCAATACCTCGGCTACTGTTTGACCGTCTTTCAAAATTAGTCCCGTGTCACCTACTTGGCCGCCGGATTCCGCATAAAAAGAGGTTTTATCAAATACGGCATACCCTTCCCCGTTTAAGGTTTTGACTTCTTCTAATTCCGGGTTCAGTACGCTTAGTACCCGCGCTTTTTGCGTCAGGGTGGTGTAACCGGTAAACTGCGTAGCCGGATAGGTCACCTCTACATATTGCAAATGTTTGACTTTTTCTTTGGAAAGCTCATCGGCATAACTGCGGCTTTTGGCCGAAGCAGCTTCTTTGGCCTTTTCGTAACCGGTCTCATCCACTTTCACTCCTTTGGCGGCCGCTATCTCACGCGTAAGTTCCAAGGGAAATCCAAAAGTCTCATGCAGATAAAAAGCATCTTCGCCCGATAGCATTTTCGTTCCGTTGGCTAGTAATGCATCCAGTTTTTCTTCTCCGGTTTGAAGGGTCTTCAAAAAGGTTTCCTCTTCTTTTTTGAGCACTTCTTCAATATGAGATAAATTTTTATCAATTTCCGGATATAACCCGTCAAAAATTTGACTGACTTTTTTAGCCAGTGTATATAAGAACGGCTCTTTACTGCCCATTAACTTACCGTAGCGGGCCGCGCGACGGATCAAACGGCGCAGAATGTACCCGCGCCCCTCGTTAGAGGGCAAAATACCTTCCGCAATTAAAAAGGAAGAACTGCGCACATGGTCTGCCATAATGCGCAAGGCAGAAATTTCCTGCGGAGTTTTCCCGTCTATATGTAAAATCTTTTTGGCCTCGTCGGTCAGCGGAGTGAATAAATCCGTTTCAAAAATATTTTGCTTTTTTTGCATCACCATGCAAAGACGTTCGAGCCCCATGCCGGTGTCGATATTATTATGCGGCAATGGCTGCAAGGAGCCGTCCTCTTGGCGGTTATAGCTTTCAAACACTACGTTCCAAATTTCTACAAATCGCCCGCAATCACACGTAATATCACAGTGCGGATTTTTACATCCTTTATCGCCAAAATCATAATAAATTTCCGTACACGGGCCGCACGGACCGGTGGGCCCCATGGTCCAAAAATTATCGGCTTCCCCTAATTCAAAAATCCGCTCGGCCGGCACATATTTAAGCCACGCCTGATAGGCTTCCTCATCGCGCGGAGCAATGCCGCCTTTGTAGATGCTGACATAGAGTTTGTCCGGAGAAATACCCAGCACTTTTGTTAAATACTCCCAAGACCAGTCAATAGCCTCTTTTTTGAAATAATCCCCGAAAGAGAAATTGCCCAGCATTTCAAAGAAAGTCAAATGTCTTTCCGTAAATCCTACGCTGTCAATATCGGTGGTGCGCACGCATTTTTGACAAGAACAGGCGTTTTTTAAGGAACGATCAATCCCCATAAAGTTAGCCTTAAATTGCACCATACCCGCAGAAGTAAATAACAAAGTCGGGTCATTGTGTGGAATTAAAGGGCTCGACGGCACTACCGGTAAACCTTTGGCATGAAAAAAATTCAAAAATCCGTTTCTCACTTCGGTACTTTTCATAAAAATCCTCTATTAATGGTATATAGTTATTATATCAAATAGCATAGCGGATTCACGGCCCGTCATTTTGTTATAATGAGGGTATGCATAAAATAATCGCTTATTTCTTAATTTTCGTCGGCTTGGTGCTGATGTTCTTTGCCTTCACGGGGATGTATCAAACCTTCGTGAACAAAAAACCGGTAGTACAGGTATTGCAATTAAAACCTTTTGCAGTCAATACGCAATTTGGCTCCATGCAAATGGACAGCACGCTCGTCAATCAAATTCTTAATCTCACCCTGTTTGCTCTATTTATGTTCTTTTTGCTAGGAGCGGGACGTGCGATAGCCGGTATTGGCAATGGTTTGTTAAAAACCGAGCGTATCTGCGAAACCTTGCAACTACTGCGTAAAGAAGATGTGGTGCAACACGAACAAGAGATTCGCAAATTATGAAAACGCTGTTTATTGTCAATCCCATTAGCGGCGGGAAGAAACAGCCGGCCGGCCGGTGGGCCGATTTGATTAGCACCTATTTTCCGCAAGCCGAAATTAAATATACGCAATACGCCGGTCACGCTACGGAACTGGCATCCCATGCCGTACAAAACGGGTATGAAAAAATCTTCGTAGCCGGTGGGGACGGCACGATTAATGAGGTGGCGCGGGCATTAGTCGGTACTTCTGTGATATTGGGTATTGTGCCCAAAGGCTCCGGCAACGGACTGGCCCGCGAATTAGCCATCCCTCTATGCTTTGAAAAAGCATTGGCGGCTTTGCAAAAAGCACAGGCGGTATCTTGCGATGTAGGCCTGGCTAACGGAGAGTATTTCTTCAATGTCGCAGGCGTAGGTATTGAAGCGGAAATCGCCCGCCAATTTGATCAATTTGGCAAAAGTGGCAAGCGCGGCAAGTGGCCGTATTTTAAGTTGGGAATTGAAGGATTTTTTCATTACAAACCTGCTTCTTTGCGTTTGCAATACGAAGGGAAAGAAGAAATCATCTGTCCGTTGACCTTAGTATTTGCCAACGGCACTCAATACGGTAGCGGCTTTTATATCGCGCCGCAGGCCAGTTTGACCGACGGAAAACTGGAAATGGTGGAAGTAAAAAATGTTTCCAAAATCCGTTTGGCATGGGCCGCGCCGGCTTTTTTCCGCAAAAAACCGCTTCCCAATACCGTGCAACGCACGCAATCTGTCACGCAAGCCGTTTTGCAAGCAGACGGAGAAATTGTGTATCACTTAGACGGAGAGCCTAAAGTGGCACAACACCGCTTGGAAATCAAGCTATTGCCACACGCTTTGCGATTACTCGTGCCCACAGGAGAACACTAATGGCACGCCGGAAACGAAAATCCATTTCTCAAAAACAAATCAAATTTTGGGTATCGCTGATTGTCGCGGTGATTGCCGCTGTCATGCAACAAACCGGCAAACCCGTATCTGAAGATATGCCCGACAGTAGCGCTCTGCAAAATGTATCTGTTGCTTCTGTGTACGACGGAGATACGTTCAAAATTAACTTAAATTGTTCTTTAGCGGTATATTGTGAAAAAGTACCGGTGCGGGTGTTGGGAGTAGATTGTCCGGAAATAAAAGGAAAAACCGAGAAAGAAAAACGCCTTGCTAAACAAGCCAAGACGTTTACTCAAAATTTCTTAGAAAAAGGGCCCATTTCTCTTTCTAATTGTCAGCGGGATAAATACTTCCGCCTTTTATGCGACGTCACCAACAGCCAAGGCCAGAACTTAGCCAAAGAACTCATCAAACACAATTTAGGCTACGAATACTGGGGCGGCACCAAATCCACCCGATATCAATAGGCAAAAATCGGTAAGTTGTACTTTATAAATCCTTAAAATTATTCGGGTCCATATAGTACGGGTCACAACGAGAAGATGCGCATTTAGGAGCAGAATCTGGGCAATATGCGCCACAACAACAAGAAGTATCCTCGTAAACATTTTCAGGAATATAATCTCCATATCGTTTACAAGCTCCATTTACGTTTGCATAACAAATTGCCCCATTTTTGAAGGTACTTGTAATACAGTTTTGACTTTTGTTTCCTACGCAAATACCGCCGTCATAAACACTTCCATCGCTTCCACAAGGACCTTCATGATTACAAATGACAGCTCCCTTTATTCCATTACTATTATGACTACAAGATCTACCATAACCAATAGTTTTACTGCCAACACACATTCCCCCTTCTTCAATAATAAGATCAGCACAAGGCGTGTAAGAACCCGCTGTTACCCGGCATACTCCGCCGTTTTTAATGGTAGAATGACAACATGCACAATTATTGGTCTTATAATCTCCAGGGCCTGCTATACATTCTCCTCCATCCTCTACGATCGTGTTATGACACCCATTTGTATCTGCTTGACAAATTTCTTCTTCTCCTATTGTCTTACTGTTTTGGTCTTGAAACCCACATTGGCCGTCACCCAAATGGTTTGAATCTAATGCATTACACCGAGTTGGGTCATCTTTATAACACTTGGTTTTACTCGTACTCCAACTGCGGCTCGCATTATCACACGTGGCTTTATCAATAGATTGGTCTAACAAATAACCCGTATAGCCATCAGCCGAAGTTAATTCTTGCCCTTGCAACAAACCACCGCAAAGTCTGTTGGCTCTCTCATCTCCGGTAGCCGCTTCACAATGTAACTGTCCGGCAAATTTCGGATTATCATCTAAGTAACTAGCCAGTCTTACATTGGCTAGTTTGCTATTTGTCACTCTGATTACATTGGGGTCAGAGGTGTTATTGGGTGTAATTAAATTAAATGTTAAATCGTTGTTCTCCATTGTCACATCCAAATTAGCCATGGTGTCGGTATATCCGTCATTGGACATCTTAAATGCTTCTTCCGCGTCTTTTATCGCTTTAGCTCCCGGGAGCATTGTACTCCAATGGCTTTTATCCACCGCCCCTTGATACATTGGGATGGCAATGGCAGAAAGAATCCCAATAATCAGAACTACGATTAATAGTTCTATTAAAGTAAAGGCTTTCTTTGACATTTTTATTCTCCTTTTAAACAGGCCTAAAACGCCCATAATACAACGTTTAATGACTCAGTGCCTTAAAAACAGCGGCGTCATAAAAAATGGTAGCAAAAAAAAAAAAACGAGTCAAGCCTTTTCTGATAATACTTTTTCTTCCCGAAGAAAAAGTATCCAAAAAGACGCTCAGCCAATAAGCAAAAAAGAATCTGCAAACGGCTGTTTGATAAACTCACTTTGCTCATACATATCAAACAGACTACCCCGTTTGCAGACTCTTTTTTACTACGCTTCAAGGCCGATTTATAACAACAAATACCGTTTACAAATTTCGGGGATGATATTATTTAATTGCCCTCCTCTCGTCACCCCGCAGGGTTTCTGTGCGGGGTATGACGCCGTTGCAAAACGACCCTATCAAGGCATAAAAAAGCTGTTATACCGAGCGTAAACCCTAGCCCTGTATAACAGCCGTTTTTTTGTTGAATTTTCTACGAATGCAAACGATACCACTGCAGTAAAATCAAAGTTTTGGCATCGTGGATTTTTCCTTTTTCAATCATTTCATACACGACACGCAGCGGAAATTTTTTCAAATTAATAAATTCGTCTTCATCCGGCGCATCTTTGCCGCGGGTCAGACCGGTGGCGATGTATAAGTGCAATTCCTCGTTGGAAAAAGCATTGCTGGGGTGAAACATTAATACTTCTTTCATCCTTTTGGCACTTAATCCGGTTTCCTGTTTTAGTTCGGCTTTGGCACACGCCAAAAAAGTCTGCCCCTTTTCCCGCTTTCCGGCCGGAATTTCCCACGTTACTTGACCAATCGGGTATCGGTACTGTTGCACCAAATACACATGGTCTTTTTCTACGGGCAGTACGCCGCAGGCACCGCGATGGTCAAAATACAAACGCGTGGAAGTATGACCGTTAATCAAACGTACGGTATCTAATTTAACCCCCAGCACCCCTCTATACAAAGTCTTACTGGACACTTTGGTTTCTTTTAATTTACTATAATGAGACATATAAGTATCTTATAATATTGGCCGGTATCTATGAAAGAATTTGTCCATTTACACAATCATTCTGAGTACTCCTTGTTAGACGGTATGTTGCGCATTTCCGAGCATCATAAACCTTCTCGTTTTCTAAAAGGGCTGGCCGAACAAGGTATTAAATCTCTGGCTATCACCGATCATGGGAATATGTATGGAGCTTTGGATTTCTATGAGTCTGCCCGTGGAGCCGGCCTCAAACCTATTGTGGGTTGCGAAGTCTATATTACAGAAGGAAAATACACCGAGAAAGACAAATCCCGCACCGGTCATTTAACATTACTGGCCAAAAATCATCAAGGGTACCTTAATTTGATGCAGCTCAATTCCGAAGCGTGGGTCAATGGGTTCTATTATCATCCGCGTATTGATAAAGAATTGCTGGCTAAATATTCGGAAGGGCTTATCGCTTTGTCCGGTTGTTTGAAAGGGTTTGTATCTCAATACGCCTTAACGGCTCCTTTTGAAAAAACCTGCGCCATAGCGCAAGAATATGCCGACATTATGGGCCCCGGCAATTATTACATTGAGCTGATGGACCACGGCATTAAAGAAGAGCAAGAGGCCCTGCCTATTCTTAAAGAAGTAGCCAAAAAATTGGGATTAAAAACGGTAGCCACCAATGACTGCCACTATGAAAAAAAGGAAGACTGGGAAGCACACGATGTCAACCTTTGTATCTCTACGGGCAAAACATTGGCCGACCCGCAACGGCTTAAAATGACCACGCACGATTTATATTTTAAATCGCCCGATGAAATGTATGAGCTGTTTGCCCATACCCCTCAAGCCCTCGAAACCACACTAGAAATTGCGGAAAAATGTAATTTGGAATTTCCAAAACATGGATTTATTCTGCCCAATTTTGATATTCCGCCGCAGTATCCCAACTCCGCCGAGTATTTCAAAGCCCTCTGCCGCGAAGGCCTTAATAAAAAAATGCATGGCAATGTACCGCCGGAGTATATGAAACAGCTGGAATTTGAATTTGACGTGATTATCAAAATGGGATTTGACTGTTATTTCCTTATCGTACAGGATTTTATCCATTGGGCACGCCAACATGACATTCCTATCGGGCCGGGACGCGGTAGCGGTGCGGGCAGTATTGTGGCTTATAGTTTGGACATCACGCGCGTAGACCCCATTAAAAGCAAACTGTTGTTTGAGCGTTTCTTAAATCCGGACCGTGTCAGTATGCC
The DNA here is from genome assembly GCA_017528825.1 of Elusimicrobiaceae bacterium. Lineage (NCBI taxonomy): Bacteria > Pseudomonadati > Elusimicrobiota > Elusimicrobia > Elusimicrobiales > Elusimicrobiaceae > Elusimicrobiaceae bacterium. The sequence continues at coordinate 150,066 of JAFXOI010000001.1, forward strand.
GGATTTGGATATCGATATGTCCGACACCGGGCGCGAACGCGTCATTGATTATGTACGCCAAAAATACGGTGCGGATAAAGTCTCCCAAATTATCACTTTTGGGACCATGAAGGCCAAACTGGCAGTGCGCGATGTCGCCCGTGTAATGGGTATTAGTGTCACGGAAACCAACCGTGTGGCCAAAATGATTCCAAATGACCCCAAAATCACCTTGGATGATGCCTTAAACAATATCAAAGAATTACAAGTAGAAGTAGCCAACAATCCTACTTCCAAACAACTCTTTGATATGGCACGCAAAATTGAGGGACTCAAACGTCATACCGGCATCCACGCGGCCGGCGTACTGATCACCAAAGAATCCGTTTCCCATTATGTGCCGCTGGCCCGCGGAGCCAAAGATGCTATTACCACTCAATTTGAAGGAGAGCCCTGTTCCAATTTAGGCCTCTTAAAAATGGACTTTTTAGGGCTGCGTACCTTAACGGTTATCGATAATGCCGAGAAATTAATCCGCGCGCGGCACAATCCCAATTTCGATATTAATGAAATCCCGCTAGACGATAAAAAAACCTACGATTTATTGTGTGCGTGCCAAACCTTGGGTATCTTTCAATTGGAAAGCGGCGGCATGCGGGATTTGATTAAAAAACTACAACCCACCCAATTTGGCGATATTTCCGCCTTGGTGGCCCTGTATCGTCCGGGCCCAATGGAATCGGGCATGATGGATATGTTTGTCCGGCGCAAAAGCGGACAAGAAAAAATTACCTACGAAACCCCGCTATTGGAAAATGTGTTAAAAGACACCTACGGTTGTATGCTCTATCAAGAGCAAATTATGCAGATTTCCAAAGTGCTGGGCGGTTTTACCCCCGGAGAAGCCGACACCCTGCGCAAAGCCATGGGTAAGAAAAAATTGGAAGTAATGGAACAGTTTGGTAAGAAATTTATTGCCGGAGCTAAAGCTCATAATATACCGGAAAAAACAGCGACTCATATCTATGATCAAATGAAAGCCTTTGCCGGATACGGTTTCAATAAATCCCACTCTTATGCGTATGCGCTAGTATCTTATCAGACCGCCTACTTAAAGGCCAACTATCCTATCGAATTTATGTGTGCAGCCCTAACCAACGAAATTGGGCACAATGCCATTGGGGCCGACGATAAAGAAAATAAAATTGCCACCTATTTGGAAGAAGCCAAAAAAATGGGATTTGAAATTTTACCACCGGATATCAATAAATCCCAACCGGAATTTTCCGTAGAACAAAAAGACGGAAAAGAATATATCCGCTACGCTTTGGAAGCTATTAAAAATGCCGGCACGGAAGGATGTATTTCCATTGCCAACGAAGCGAAAAAGAAACCCTTTGAATCTTTAGAAGATATGTGCGCCCGTATTGACATTTATCAGGCTAACAAAAAGACGATTGAGAGCTTGACCAAAGCGGGCGCTCTGGATAGTTTATTGCCGGACAAAGACCCCAAAGAGGCCCGGGCAATTTTGCTAAGCCAAATTGATCAAGCTATCGACACGGCCCACTTAATTGCCAAAGAGCAAGAAAATTGTACCGCCAGTTTATTTGGTGATGATTTCTCTGCCACCATGACGCTCAAAAAGAAAGAATCCACGACTGTCACCAGACCGCTTACTCAAAATGAATTGCTGGGATACGAAAAAGAAGTGATGGGAATTTACTTTAGCGGACACCCCATTGCCCGCTACCAATCCTATTTTTCGCGCTTAAATTGCGTGGACATTAAAACAATTTTAGACGGAAAAGCCTCCGGAAGACTCAATGTGATTGGTATTGTAACCCGCATGAAAAAACGACAAAATAAGCAAAAAAAAGAATGGGCCCAATTTGTCATTGAAGATTGTACCGGCTCTATTGCCATTAATGCGTTTGCCCGCACGTGGGAACAAGTAGGGCACAAAATCACGCCCAATGCCATTTTGTTTTTCTCCGGAGAGGTGCGCATTGATGATGAGAGTGCGCGGGTGGAAATGAATTTACAGGATGTAGGAAATGTAACGGATTTAATTGCCAATATCGCTACAAAGCTGACTATCCGACTTCCCGCTAATTACGAGCCTGCTCAATTGCAAAAACTCAAGCTCCTCTTAGATGCTGCCAAAGGAGTGACCAAAGTGTATTTGGAAGTCCCTTCTAAACAAGACCCCTCTAAACTACACCGGATTCGCACCGGCAAATCCATCATGGTGCACCGGGCACTGCTGGAACATTTAGAAAACACATTGGGTGAAAAAGCGTGGAGTTTTGAATAAACTATCCGTCGCGAGTACCATGTGTTGCAAACACATTCTTTTCATTGGAAGCATCCCGATAAAATAAGGTCAAGCGCGTACTCTTTGCATCTTCATCAGCCATTTATGCAACTGGACTATGAACATCGCCCACTCGTACTGGACTGGGACGGACGGCAACGGCGTGATTTTATCTCCGTACATGATATTGTGCAGGCCAATTTATTGGCCATTGAAAAAGCCTCTGCCGGGCAAACCTACAACGTCGCCACTGGGAATAGTTGCACGCTGCTTGAACTAGTCGATATGATAGAAAAAACAGCAGGCTATCCTTTGCAACGCATCAGAGGCCCCAAACGTCCGGGAGATCTGCATCAATCTTGTGCCGATATCAGCAAACTGCGCAATTTAGGATTTGTTCCGAAAGTTACTTTACAACAAGGACTAACCGAGATGTGGCAACATCAACTGCGCCAAAAAACGAAGTAAAAATCAAAACCGATAACCTAGCCCTGCCGTTACTTCCTGGCGAATATGCGGGCCTTCAAACAAAAAATTATCCCATTTCTTGCGGTCATAATGGATGACATAATCGCCAAACAGGAAAAGATCTTTCCATAGACGTACTTTTCCCCCGATTCCGGCCACCAATACCAAACTTTTTTGATTAAAATCGCGATGTTGACGTTTGAAGCGGCTTTGCTGACTGGCTTGACCTATTCCCGCCAGTAGATACAGTTGTGGCTCTGTGTTAGGTGTCAGAACAACTCTGAGCAAGGCTTCCCATTCATTGCGTTCAAAGGCCGTGAGCGCTTTTGTTTTCATATCAGCCGATTTGAGTTGTTCTACCGCTAAACCGGCCGCTATAATGTCGTTGAAGTGAAAAAATCCTCTCAGTTGCCACCCGCGCATCGCCCGAGAGATGGAATTATTTTCCTTGTCTTGTATTTCTCCGGCAGACAATACGCCCGCCGCGTCTATCTCAAACAAAGACAGACTAGGAGCAGTAGCACGCTTTTCTTCATACACTTGAGGGATAGGCCGGTAAACACGATAACTTTGTGCTTGGCTTTTAGTTGCGATAAAACACAAAAGACCTGATAAAATAATTACGCTATACCAGTAACGCCCTAAGGATAATTGTCGAACCATAGACGTTTATTTTATAAAAAGTATTTTCGGGATTTATATAATGTTTTTCTAAAAGAAAAACAGCCTTTTTAGATTACCTGTATAGACGGTGTTTGGCTACAAAAACAAGGCTTTTTTGCGTTAATATCCTCTCAAAATATCTGTCCTCAAGTGAAATATGGTATAATAAAAATAGATTTAAGCCCGGTTGGCGCAGGGCTAGTAAAATTAAGTTCGTTCCCGACAGGGAACCGCGCGCCGAAGTAAAAAGTTACGGTTTATACCGAGCTATGTTTAGTTGTATCAATCGTTTTAAGCCCAGTTGGCGCAGGGGTAGCGCGTTCCCTTGACATGGAGACATGCAAAATCAGTTTTTAACCGCTTATTAGTCCTCGTTCTACGACGAGGATTTTGCTTTTTATACTCCATTACTAACCACCTTCAAAATGGGCAAGTGTCCAAAAAGTGTCCATTTTTGCATAAAATCGTACCTAAAATGGACTTTTGGCAAGCATTACGCTTTACCTTGGGGCGTATTCATGCAAGCAATAACTTCTTTCAAGTATTCCGGGCTAAAGTGAGCATAGCGGTTGGTCATACGTGGCGTAGTGTGTCCTAAAATACCTTGTAAATTGGACATAGACCCGTTATGTACCCGGAATGTAGTAGCAAACGTATGCCGTAAGTCATGGAATGTTAGCCCTTTTAATCCGGCTTTGGCTTTAGCACGCTTAAACGCACTTTCAAATGTACTTACTTTCATCGTAAAAACTCTACCGGACTTCTTTGCTCCGATTTCAGACAATACCGCTTGTAAATTGTTTGACATAGGCACAATACGTTTTTTGCGTGTTTTAGATTGTAAGATATAAATAACACCCAACTCCATATCCACATTAGACCAATCAAGATCAAAGATTTCCCGTCTCCTCATACCGGAATGAAGAGCAAACCGCACAATTTGTTGAGCTTGTTTGTTTTTACAATACTGAAATAATTGTGTTAATTTATCATTACCCCAATATGACTCACGGTTATTATCTTCCGGCTTTTTAGCTACCACTATGCACGGGTTTTTACCGTTCCACAAATCGTGTTTGATACCAAACTCTATAACGGCTCCTAATACCGCAAAATAACGGTTACATGTACTGCTCTTGTGTGTGTCAGCTAACTCATTATAAAATTGTTGCAATTTGGCACTGGTTAGATATTTCATTTTCACATTACCCAACGTATTTTTTAACATCTTCCACATAGAATATGCCGAACGTCCCGGCAGTTCTTTTCCGTGAAGTTGCCAATAAGCGTCCGCTAGTTGTCCATACGTTACTTTTAAGGTGCGACGTTCCGGAAAGAAAACATCATCTTCTTTTTCTTTCATGAGGCGTGTGGCTACTTCTTCAGCATATTTCTTTGTACCATGTATTTTCTTACGCCACCGCTTGCCTTCACTATCACGGAAGTCAATAAGATATACTTTGCCTTTTTCAATTTCCTTCACATGCTTCATATCACACCTTTATAACACCTATCTACTCTTTACTTCGCTTTACTTTTCAACGTGTATTTATGAAATTTATTTATATCTATCAATATATATCAATATAACATATTATTTATCAATAGTCAATAGTTTTTTATATCTTTCAATACCCACAATGTGTTATAATATAGGCATGGAAAAACAAACATCAAAGAAAACCAATCCGACTATTGCTTTTGTAGCTACTCCGGAAATCGTACAGGCCTTAGAAAAACGTTCTAAAACAGAGGAACGCAGTATTTCTTGGCTGATCCGCAAAGCATTGGAAGCGTATTTGCATATCTAATACTATTTCCGTTATAGCGGGGTGCTTTTTAGCTGCAATCAGTGCCATCTAAACAGCACCCACGCTTACGACCTGTAATAAGCTATTTTAAATGCCTTTTCCTGCGCCAAAATAGCCTATTATTGGCGTTTCTTAGCTTGCTGAACTATCTAGCCACTCTTCTATCTTTTCCGCAACAAACAACACTTTGCGGCCTATTTTACGGACACAGTCTGCGGGAATTCTTCCCATACTTTTCCAAGTATAGATCGTTCCCGGTGTGCTCCGTAGATACTCAGCTAATTCTTCTGCTGTTATTAGCTTTTCCATCTTTAATTCTCCTAATTTAAATTACCCCAAAGGGGTTGAAATCAATAGCTCTATAATCGCTAGTAGTACTGGGGCAAAAAGACACGTATTATCTTCATTTACGATCTCTTTGCGAGTTAATCCGTCCAAGTATGTTTTACTGATTGGACTTAATGCTTTTACTTCTTTCATAAACAGCTCCTTAAATTCAGCTAGATAATTCACATCTTCCAGCTGTAATGTTTCAAATCGTCTCATAAAATCACGCGCATGTCGCTTGTCAAAATGCTGTTCTATTATCTTTCTCACAGACTCTACTCCTCCGTACACACAAGCAAGCACATACATCATATCGGTCAATAGGGAGCGTGTATTGTCATGTTTGTATTGATCTAGCCACACATGCACTTTATCTATTGCTTTTGGTTTATCGGGTATATGCCAATGTTGCATAGTTTGAGTGAGATTCTTCTGCAGTACAGAGAAGATAATGTTGTGTGCAATCAATTCGTTAAGACAGCACGATTTTATAGATATACCGCACACTGCTAATTCACGACGGATTTCTTTGGCAGTTTTAAGGGAGCATTCAAAGCGGTAAAACGTACCCGGAAGATTCTTTAATATATCTTTTAGATCTTGCGGAGCATGCTTATCTTGCAGTATTTCAGCAGTCTTGTTATAGAAGGCTATCTTGCGTAGTTTGAGTGAGCTGGCAGACATGTGTCCTTCGTCGGGATAGAATGTAAATGCTTGCTTATAATGACCGCCTCTATGAATATCTTGAAGATAAGGATATAATGTCTGACTACTATACGGAACATAGCATTCTTTTGCGTAGTCCAAACGGTATGTATGAGCGTATAGTAAAATGGCAGGACAAGTGATAATCTGAGCCTTCCACAAGGCATCTTTCAGACGAACCAATACACACAATATATCATCCGGAGTAATTTCAAACAAGTTGTTTCCATACAACAGTTTAGCAGGACAAAATTCAATCTTTAACTTGTCATCAGATAATACTTCTGTGTATGGAAAATAGTCTTGCTGTTGACGTAAATACTTCAAATTTTGTACAACACTTAACGAGTCAGGTATCTTTGATTGATACTCTGTATTAGGCTCTAATAATATGCCAACTGTGTTAATCATAACGCTTCATCCTGCCTTTAATTGATTTAAATCCCTATATGTATAACCTATTCGTTCGGTCTGTTGTGCTTTATAGTGTTATGCAGTTAAACGCATTAAAACCCCTATATATATAAATCATCTGTTCTGTCTGGGACTTAATCCGTCTGAGAAAGCATCTTTATAAGCAGAAAATCCAACAAGCAAAAGCGGGGATTTATGCCTTAGCATAAACCCGCGCGCACCACTTTGCGCCACTTTTTGTCCACAGCAAAGCACAATTAACACTTAAAAACCGAGAAACAGATGGTTTATGCACGCGGTAAGTGTTTCAAAAATTACTAATTCTCAGGGGAATTTTAGGTGTGAATTAAAAGAGGATTTAAATACATTAAGCTATAGAGGAAAACACGCTCTGTATCATTGCAAAAAACATAGGACCTGTTTTGAGGATAGATTTAGATATGGCCTCCAAGCGTGCGTAAGCACGCGCATGCGGTCATCTGCCACAAAAGCTACCCAAATTCTTAAATTCTAGTGGGTTATTTAGATCCTATAGTTAAAAATGGTATACTACAAACATGAGAAAAGTATTTAGAAATGAAACGGATATTGTTGAATTCTTTGCTAATCCTAGTTTATCTTTAATGGAACTAGAGAATTATTCATTTGAGGTTGAACAATGGCCTGATTTGACAGTAAAAGATCCTAATCGTGATATGGTAATGGAGTATAGCTTTATCCAAAGTCTTACTGCCTTGCAAGAAGAAATTTACCACTCTTATGCACTCTTAAAATATCATAATCGCACGAAAAAACTTACAGAAGTAGAAAAACAATCATTACATATTCAAGTTAAAGTCAAAGCTGGATGTACAGAATTTGTTGTGAACGGTGCTGAAATTGCTAAGGAGTTAATACAAAATCTGACTGGTACACAGGTAATGCTATGTGTGATTTCTTTTATATTGTGTTATTTCAGCTCTTCTGCATATTCTCAGTATTTAAAGAATAAGACAGAATTGAAGGAAAAGGATTTGGAGTCAGATAAGTATAAAGCGGCAATAGAAACTTTAGGAAAAGCAAACGAACTAAATGCAGAAATTTGTAAGAGAAGTATAGAAGTTAAAAAAGAGATTATTAAACCTTTAGCTATCAATAAACAGGTGCAAATCGGAACATCTTTGTTCACTCAAGAAGAATTAGAAGATGTATTGAAAAAAAGCAGATCTTCTTTTGATCAAACACGGCTAGATGATTTTTACACGATTGAAAAGGTAGAACAGATTGAGGACAGTGGATTTAAATGTACGTTAGGTAATAATAATTATTCTTTTAGTGCTATTTTGCCAAATTCACTATTCAATGATGATAAGCTTCCTATTATTCAGAATAGTCTGTTTAAAAGAACGCCTATCTTTTGTGTTATCAACGCTAAAGTATGTGATAATCGGCTTAAAGATGCAGAATTGCTTGATGTTGCATATAGCAAAGTTCCGTATAACAAGCCTAATTTAATTCAAGTAGAAGATATTGAGGAAGAGTCTTAAAACAGGATTTTGTGTAAATTAGTGCGTTGTTATCATAGGAGGAACCATTTCCCTCCTTGATCAGTTCTCCACCTAGACTTTGGCCATTAAGCTTTACATCACAGAGCAGACGGAAGTATTTATCTCACCCACAGGTGTGCAGCAGAAGTTTTCCGCCTTTTCAATGACATAATTCAGGAGAAACGGAAATTAAATAACATGCCTGCAGATGAGGTAAGGTACCATGCCCTAAACGAGTAAGAAACTACTCCGTTGGATGCCAACGATAGGCTCTTCTAAAACCCATTTTTTCGGCTTCTGCTACTGTTTTTGCATAAAAGGCATTAGGGTTATTCCCAAGTTGAAAATTATCATATTGCTGATCAAACGGCAGATGAAATATTTTCCCATCAGGCGAATCCGGATTGCACTTGATTTTGGGGTATTTCTTATCCAATTTTACATTTTCCCGCAAATCTATGTTCAAAATATGGGCTACCCTTCGTGCGGTATCAGATACCTGTGTTGAAGTAACAAATACGGGAGTGACTGTTCCTTGTTTTAAAATTTTCCAAGGATCTTCCGTTGGAAAGTGTTCCATAATATAATCAATAGTAGTACCAAATAGTTGGAATATGTAGTTCTCGTATATGGTTTTGTTTGCGGCCCAATACTTGCACTGTATAAGTTCGGTTTTTCCGTCTTTTGATGCAATGATGTCGATGCCCATATCTTGCCAACGCTTTTTTGCACCATTCATAATAACTTTCCACTGTTTTATATCGTAGGTATAGCCTATGTAGCGCTCATAAAATAAGCCAATTTGCCAATTCGTTTTATCATAGGAATCTTCGTATCTGTCCAAAACGCGTTGAAATTTTTCTGTTTTGGTTAAGGTTTCACGCTCTTCCGGTGATAGATAGTGGATAAATACTTCTTCTTCCTCTTGGTCGTCCGCATTAGCTTTCAGAACAGCTTCCATGGGATATTCCTTAAAATCATTTAACCACGGGAACATTTTTTCATAGGCATTAATGATATATTCATATTTGCGTAAGTCTTTAATCTTTGCTTTCTGTTCACGTTTGAGCTCAGCAACAATTTGGCTGGAGTTTAAAGCAGCACGTTTTTTATTGCGGAAATACTGTGAAAATCTATCAAGATAGTCTGTCGCATATTCTGAGGTTACCTGTCCGAACGCATCACCGGTTTCCAACAATTTTTTACTTAAATTATCTGCAAACTCTTTTTTAAGGATTTCCAAACTGGCAAAGGATGCATCTATAGCTTTTTGAAAGTTTGCCTGTTTCTCGTTAATCTCACTCATGCATTTCTCTCTATAGCTTTCAATATTTTGCAAATTTTCGGCACGAACTTGGTCTAATTCGTTTTCTCGTTGCATTCTATGTTCTTCAATAAATTTTAAATTTTTGGCACGATTAGCTTCTAATTCCGCTTTTTGATTATTAATTTCTAGTTGTTGACTTGCAATAGACGCTAGACTCTTTTCTCTATCCGTTCGAAATTTTCTTCTATCTTCTTCTAATAATTTTTGATGAGTCGATATCCATTTGGTTTGATTTTCATTTTCAGTTTGTATCTTATAGACTTTTTCTGACAAGGTAAGTAGATGTTTATAAAAAAAGAAATAGAGTTGGCAAATTACTTCATATTCCTTTTCTACGAATTCACTGAGTCTAAGTGAATCAAATTTTTCTCTTTCCTTTTCTTCAGGATGTATACGCAAATATGCTTCTACTTTGCTGATAGCATCTTTTTGAAGAGATGCTGCTATATGATCCTCTACGTACTTAACAAAGCTATAGGGTAATTTCGGAGCTTGTAGGCCTTTCCACAAATCAACAAATTCCTCCCTTTTATCTAGGAAAGTATATCGAGTGTCCGCTAATTCTTTGATGCATTCTTCATACAACTTGTCCATGAATTTTTGAGGTTGAGCAAAAATGACTTTAAAAGTGGCTAGTATCTTGACAATATTTTGCTCCAAAATTTTATTTCGTTCTTTTAAATCAGCTATTTCCTTTTCGTTATTAGAGAAGAAAAACCCCATAATTTGCTCCTTATCTTACTTGGTTTCTAAAGTACATAGTATAACGTGCATAGAAGAATTATACTAAATGCCTAAAATTAATTGTGTGATATATATGTACAGATATGGTAGGCAGATGGTTGCAGTAGAAAGTGTCCCTTTTGTACGTTATTTTTGCATGGCGTATATTGGATTGCAATAGAACAGTTCAGTGTCGCGCAATGTGTCCAAAAAGTGTCCAAACTGTATCCAAAAACATTCATTTCCATTAAAGTACATTCAAACAAAAGCAACCTGAATCAATTTTGCTAAAAACACCACTCTGGCACTTATTTTCTGACGGAAAACTTTTATTATCGTGCTAGATTTTGTATAATAGTTTTAGATTTAAGCCCAGTTGGCGCAGGGGTAGCGCGTTCCCTTGACATGGGAAAGGTCATAGGTTCAAATCCTATACTGGGCACCATTGAAAAACCCGTCCTTGTGACGGGTTTTTTAATGGCCAGTAGCACACCCACTGCTGGGTGTGCGGTAGGATTTGAAAGGCGCAGCGATGTACGAGTTTGCGTGCGAACTTGTGAGCCGCAAGGCGAGTACCGCGAGCCCGGCCTGCAGGAAAATTCCGTCAGGAATTTTACCGGAAGGCAAGTCCTATACTGGGCAAATTTAAAACCACCCTTTTGGGTGGTTTTTTAATTTTGGCAGTAAGTAACACACACTGCTGAGTGTTACGTTAGGATTTGAAAGCCGGAGCGATGTTTTTGTTTGAGATGCGAACCGCACCCGCGAGCAACGATCGGCAGATGCCGTGGCCGTGCCGGAGCGTTTATTAGATAAATCGTACAAATTAATATACGGTAGCACCGACAAACGGACAACCGACCGCTTATCCCCCTATGGCGTATGGGTATTACGCAAAAAAGAATAAGGAGGTTATATTTGCTATAAACAGTTACCCTCAATATTGGGGATGTATTGTATCTCTATCATAATTTTTTACATATTTATGCCATACTGCGTACTTATATTTTGCACTTGTGCCTCTACTTCAGCACAACGAGCTGACGAACAACGATGTTCATTTGGACAGGATGCCCCACCGCAACAACATGCGTTATCATTATAACTCACACCTGCACAACCATATCTATAATAAGTAGATTCTCCTGCATAACATACAGAGCCATTCGTAAACGTGCTATCGCATCCTCCATAAAAACTTGTAGTGACACAAATTGCATTATCAAAAGTATTATTTGCACAAGAGCTCTCATTTTTTGTGATACATACGGCTCCGTTTGCAAAGGAAGAATTTGTACAACCCGCTTTTGCCATGTCCCAACATACTCCCCCATCTTTAAATGAGGAATTATTACAAGAATTATAAATATAACCTTTACATATACCTCCTTCATTTACCTCGACGTTACTAGATGCTCCATATCCACAAAACGGCGTAGAATTGCCATATATACCATTGGCTTGATAGGGCATAGCTAATGCTGAACATCTTTCTTGGTCGGTTCTATAACATGTTCCATTTTTTTGCGAAAAGGCACGGCCAACATGATCACAAGTGGCCTTGTCTATAGCTTGGTCTAAAAGATACGCGGTGTAGCCCTCGGCACTAGTTAAATCTTGGCCTATAAGTAGCTTTCCGCAAAGTTTTTCGGCCCGTTCATCGCCTGTCTTAGCCTCACAATGCAGTTGCCCGGCAAATATTGGACTGTCGTTAAGGTAACTAGCCAGTCTTACATTAGCAAGCTTACTATTCGTAACCCGTATCACGTTGGGATCTGCGGTATTATTGGGCGTTACTAAGGCAAAGGTTAAATCAGTATTATTCATAGTAACATCTAAATTAGCCATATTATCTGTATAAGCACCATTAGTCATTTTAATGGCTTCTTCAGCATCTTTAATGGCCTTAGCTCCGGGGAGCATTGTGCTCCAATGGCTTTTATCCACCGCGCCCTGATACATGGGGATTGCAATAGCTGATAAAATACCAATAATCAGTACGACAACTAGCAATTCTACTAACGTAAATGCTTTGTGCATAAGATTTCCTTTAAAATATTGGCCTGGGCAAAAGAAAACGGCTATTATGCCCAAGCGCGAATCAGTCACCTAGTCATAACAGCCGTAGTTTGCCGCGCCCGAAGGCGTGGCAAACATTCGGTACAACACAACGGGATTATAAGTTCCATTGCGTTGTACCTAAAACAGCTGCTTTTGGACTGATTCGTGGCCTTTGGTTTCCCAAAAGCTATCCGTATTCTGCATACGGTTCCAAAAACAGATTAAAATTTATTCATAAGCGCAGTTTCTTGCGCGTAACTATCTATCCTCCTATAAAGGGATGTTGGTATTATAGCAAATCCCTATACGATATTTATTTCCCTTCACGTTCCTTTTGTTTCATTTCCCGCCAGACGGCTAAGGCCTCTTCCGGGGTGGCGGCTTTGGCGTGGTCTCCAAACACATGGGGGTGGCGCCGATGGAGTTTTTCATCCAAGTAAACAATCACATCTTCTATGGAAAATTTGCCTTCTTCGCGGGCAATTTGCGCATGCATTAATACCTGCAGCAACACATCCCCCAGCTCTTCTTTCATATTTTCATCATCTTTCTTTTCTATAGCTTGTACCAATTCTTCGCTTTCATTGCGAAGGCATTTAATCAAACTCTCATGAGTTTGTTTTTTATCCCACGGGCACCCCTCCGGTCCGCGCAAGGTAGCAATCGTATGCACTAATTCCTCAAATTTTGTTTTCATATTCTCTCCAAAAATGCTATACCATTATTATATGAAAATAAACTTCAGACTGGCGCTGAGCGCACTTTGCATCCTATTCCTCGTTCCTTGTGTGACCGCACAAGTAACCATTGTCAAACAAGAAGGCAACAAAATCTATTTAGACACTTCCGAATATAATCGAAAAGTATCGGTAGGAGACACCTTCAAAATTATTCTCTCACAAGAGAAATTAACCAATCCCAAAACCGGTAAAGATTTAGGCCTTATTAATCATTATTCCGAAGAAGGAAAAATCGTAGAAGTGCAAGCGTTGTACGCCGTCGGTCAAATATCCGTTGCAGGGCAATATGCCGGCAAAGAAGCCGTCTTAGAAAATCACATGCCCGCGCCGGTCTCTGTAAAACCTACCACAACGGCCGATGCTCCGGTTGCGGCGGCGGTTTCACAGTCCACCCGTAAAGCTACTTCTTATCAAGTAATCGAACGGGAAGTAATCAGCGCGGTAAAAGCGGATTTGTTACCTTTCCCTGACGAAGAAATTGCCGTGCTGGACAAAAAAGGGAATTTAGCATTGTACTCCGTATCGGGGGAGATGTTGCAAGAACAATCCTCTTACACGTTGCCCGTTGGTCACAAGCCGCTCTCTTTGTCAGCGGTCGACGTAATGAACACCGGATATGCTCAACTTTTTGTCGCGGTCTATCAAGAACAAGAACAAAAAATTTCTACTTGGGTGTTTGACGTACAGAACAAAGAATTTGTCCGTCAGACCGCCTTGCCTTACTTTGTTAAAGAACTGGGTTGTGCCGAACAAAAAGAAATCTATGCCCAGAAACCTTTCATCAGCAGTGCTAAACCCGGCGAAGCACATAAATTAGCGTACGAAAAAGGGCGTTTTTCTTTAGCAAAAGATTCTTTCGCCACCCGAGGAAATTGGTTAACCGGTATCAATGAATATGAAATTCAAAACGAGGAAACAGAGAATTTTGTCTACACAGCCTACAACGGGGTATTGCGCATGCGCTTAAACAATGGCAAATACATTGACAGCCCTGACCAATTTGCCACTGCTCCAAACCGAATTAAATATACACAAAAGATCATTCCCTTTTATCCTTCCATCCAAGTGTACGGCCCCAAAGGCCACGCCACCTTGGCGGCCATTGAAAATACCTCCAAACTGGGTATTCTTTCGGAACAATTTGGACAATACAACGGCGGGAAACTTCACTTTTTAAGTTATCAAAACGGTCGTTTGGCTATTGATGAAACCGTGGAATTAAGCGGTTTTGCCTATGACACCAATTGCACCGCACGCGGTATTTTAATTCCGCAAGTACTAAGCAGCGGACAAACTATTTTGACTGAAATTTATAGATAATCGGAGTATATATGGAAAACAAAAATGAAGTAATCAAACTATTGGATAAAGGCTTTATTCGATTAGTAGATTTTATGGGAAGCGATAACCGCGTGGTGAGTTCGGCGCGGGTTTCTTTTGGCGGCGTGTCGAAGGGCGAAGAACAAGATAAGCGCTTAATTAAATATCTGCTGGAGCACCGTCATCATACTCCGTTTGAACATTGCTACTTTCAGTTTCATGTTTGTTGTCCGATCTATGTGGCTCGCCAATGGATGCGCCACCGCTGGGGTTCTTTTAATGAAATCAGTGCCCGCTATACCCAAGTAAAAGATGAATTTTATATTCCGTCTGTTTTCCGCGGACAAGATATTAAAAACCGCCAAGGTTCTGTAGCGGCGGATTTTGACAATGAAGCCTTGCGTAAGTTATACGAAGAAAGCGTAGAGGCTTCTTTTGCTGCTTACAATAAGTTGATTGAGGCCGGTGTGGCTCGCGAAATGGCACGCGGAGTACTGCCCGTTTGTCAATATACGCAATTCTATTGGAGCGTAAACGCCCGCAGTTTGTTAAACTTTTTACAACTGCGCACCGACGGCCATGCTCAATATGAAATCCGTGTATATGCCGATGCCATCGCACAGATTTTCAAAGAAAAAATGCCGTGGTCTTGGGAAGCGTTTGAAGCATTAAACAAAACCTTGCCTCTCGGCGCAGAATAAAATTATCACAGGGAGAAAAACTATGAAAGTACTAGGTATCATTATGGCCGGCGGAAAAGGAGAGCGTCTCTATCCGCTTACCAAAGAACGTTCTAAACCATCGGTCCCCTTCGGCGGAAAATACCGCATTGTGGATTTCGTATTGTCTAACTTTGTCAATTCCGGAATTTTTTCTTCCTATGTATTAGTTCAGTACCTCTCCCAAAGTTTAATCGAGTATCTGCGCACCACTTGGCGCACGGAAGGTTTGATCCCCGATCACTTTTTAACTTGCGTACCGCCGCAAATGCGTATGGGAGAAATTTGGTATCGCGGTACAGCCGATTCCGTCCGTCAAAATATCAATTTAGTACGGGATTTTGCACCGGATTTGGTGGCTATTTTCGGCGCTGATCACATCTACCGTATGGATGTGCGGCAAATGATTGATTTCCACCTCAAGAATAAAGCCGATGTTACGGTGGCTGCCAACACGGTTTCTATTAAAGAAGCCTCGGCCTTTGGGGTACTGGGCACGGACGACAACCACCGGATTGTTCAATTCGATGAAAAACCGGCTAAACCACGCCCTATCCCGGGCAACCCGAAAGCCGCTTTTGCTTCCATGGGTAATTATATTTTTAACGCAGATGTCTTGCTTCAAGTGCTACAAAAACGATTTTGTGATGTGCCTTCCTTGGATTTCGGAAAACATATTTTACCGAAAATTTTGTCTGAATATCGCACCTTCGCTTATGACTTTCAAAGCCAAATCCTGCCCGGAATTAAACCTTATGAAGAACAAGGGTACTGGCGGGACGTGGGAACCATTGAATCCTTTTGGCAAACCAACATGGATTTGTTGGGCACCCATCCCAAATTAGATCTTAACAATCCGAAATGGCCTATTAATACGTCCGCATTTCGTGTTCCCCCTACGCAGTATATTGGCGGAACTGTGGCCAATTCTATGATTAGTAACGGATGTATTATTCATCCAAAATCTACCATTAAAGATTGTGTCCTTTCCAGCAATGTCATTGTGCATGAAGGAGTGGAGCTGGAAGGCTGCGTGATTATGGATAATTGTGAAATTAAAGCCGGTGCAAAACTTAAAAAAGTTATTATTGACCGCTTTAACACGATTCCTGCCAAACAAACCATCGGAATCAATCAAGATACAGATGCACAACGCTATTACATTGATCCGTCCGGCATTGTGGTCATTCCACGCGGGAAGAGTAAATTTCTGTAAACTAAACGGGCCCTTTAACAAGGCCCGTTTATTGTGCTAACATTATGCAAATAAATATCTTTTATCAAACCGAAATTCCCAGCTATTTACACCGCACCCGGTTATTCAAGGCGGCCTGCGCAAAAGCGTTAAAAAAATTCCGCCGCGAACCGGCAGATGTAAATGTTGTGTTTGTAGATGAAAAAGAAATTTTACGCATTAACAAAACCTATTTGAATCATCACTACGTCACTGACGTGATTTCTTTTAATCATGAAAAACCGCCCTTTGATTTGCCGGGCGAATCTTGGGCATTTGGGGATGTGTACGTTTGCTATCAAGTAGCCCGCAAGAATGCTCCTTTGTTTCAACACTCTATCTTAAAAGAAATGATGATGTATGCGGTACACGGTTGCTTGCATTTATCCGGCCTAGATGATCACTCTGCGCAAGAGCGCGCCGAAATGGATAGAAAAGCAGAAAAAATTATCGCCGATACATTAGCCGAACTGGCCTAAAGTTTATACAAAAAGCCACAACGCGATAAAATAGCCGGCCATCAGCACCAGGCCCGTCGGCACCGCAATGCGGGCCCATTCCCGGCTCTTAATGCCTAGTTTTTCAGCCGCCACGATGTTGGGCAAATTTCCCTGCACCAGCATACTGCCAAAAGCGGCCAGTCCAATCACCGTATACGTTAGGTTATGTAGCGTAATGGTGGGGGTTACTTCAATGGCAGCCAGCGTAGCATTGTCAATAATTATCGAAGAAGCATTCGCCCAAAATAAAATCTTTCCGCTCAAATGAGCAATCGTACTTTGCGCAAACGGACGCAATCCGGTGCTGATTAAATGTAAAGCCGCCACAAATAAGTAAATATGCCACGTGCGGCGCAACATGGTTTTGTAATTTTCTTTATCCTCGCAGATATGCAGCTGTAGTTGGGTATTAGCCGTTCTGACCGTATAACCGGCCGCCAAAGCCATCAGCGCAATCCCCGGGGCAATCCACCAGAAAAAATGACGTAGCATGAAAAAGAAATCTGCTTGATTGGGACCGGCGGCCAGTTCATTATAAATTACCAACCCCAACGGTTCAGCCACGGGCAATAGAACAGCTCCCAGTCCAATAGCGTAACAGGCATATACCGTTACTTTCACCGTTTGACTGCGCTCCAAGTTAACCACTTGTAAAACTTCGGCCAATACCAAGGCCGCCACCGTCACGCTAAATATGCTGCTGGTGAGCCCCAATAAAAAAACCAAAACCGCAAAACTGTAACACGGCTCCAAATGCTTAAATAAGAAGAACAGAACCCGAAAAATGTAACGAGAATAATAGTTAAAAATAATACTGACTACCAATACTACAAATGCCACATTTACCGGTGCATTTAGCGTGTCGTAAATAAAATCATGGCTCCAGCCATGGGTGATTGTAACGGCGGTAACCCCGACCATCAACAGAAATATCTCCAAATGGTTTTCCACCCATTTGGAAACTTGCGGCCATACTAGTAAATTCAATACCAAAACAGCCAGTAATAATTGAGTCAAAAACGAAATTTCCATACTTATATTTTACTAAAAAGCAACGTAATACCCTGAAATAAATCTGTGTATTTTTGTAAAATGATAAATAGATGTTAAGTTGCAAAAGGAGAAAGACATGAAAAAAATATTTGCTGTACTGTGCACAGTAGCCGCCTCCAGCATGGTATTTGCCGCTCAAACCTGCGATTGCCAAGCCGGAGATGCAGATTGCTATATTAACTGCGTGCAAACCAAAGTAGTAGCTGCCCGCCAAAACACTGGCAAAAAAGTGAAACAAACAAAAGCCCAAAAAGAAGCAGCCAAAGAAGCCGCTAAAGCTCAAAAGGAACAAGCTAAAGCCAATGTGGAAGCTCAAAAAGCTCAAGTAAAAGCTGCGGCCCAAGCCCAAAAAGAAGCAGCCAAAGAAGTGGCCGAACTTAAAAAAGCAGAAACCAAACAAGCCGCTGCAGATCAAAAAGCTGCTTTGAAAGCTCAAAAAGAACAAGCCAAAAACCAAATAGCGAAAGTGAAAGCCGAAGGCCAAACAAAAATTAATGCGGCCCAAGCCAAAGTCGATGAAGCCAAAGCCGCGGTAAAGAACGCCTCCAGCAAAGAGGAAAAAGCCGCTGCCCAAGCTCGATTAGACGAAGCTAAAGCTGCTTTAAGCGCCAAAAAAGCTGAAGTAAAAGAAACCACCAAAGCCACCGAAAAAGGAGCCAAAGAAGAATTGGCCGCCTGGAAAGCTTTGGTAAAATAAGTTGTTTTGATTTATAACAAAACGCCCTCTATTCGAGGGCGTTTTTTGTGTGTACACTTGAAAAGGTGTTTCTCAATTTTTCACTTTAACAACACGCGCAATCTTCATCTTCTTCTATATTCAGCATTTTAAGGACATCTATAGAAGGATTACTATCGCAATCTCCCGTTCGTCCAGTTATATTTCCATTCCGATCTAAACACACGCAAACATCCGTGCCGTCCCCAAACCTATAATCGGCACTGGCAATGTTATCATCCGCTCCCGTACTATACGTGTAATACCAAAATGATTTACTTGAAGTCCAATGACCATCTGGTTCTCCTATAGAAATACTCAGATTATCAAATTTGTCACAATCATTTGTTTTTCCGGTGCTTCCGTGTTCTAATTCGCAAATACGCACAGCATCTCCAATGGCTTTGAGATTTATAAACGCTTCAGCAAAGCGTGATTTAATGACCGCCTTTTCATACTGCGGCAAGGCAATGGCAGATAAAATACCGATAATTAACACTACAACCAGCAACTCAATGAGCGTAAATGCTCTGTTACTTTTTACAAACATATACTTCCTCCTTATGTAATTTTTTAAATGATACTAAAAAAAACGATGTCAAGCTCTTTTATTTCGCGACGCTAAAACGATAATAAAGCGGAGAAGAAATTATTCTTCTCCGCTTTTATAGTACCACTTTATTCTCTTATAAAATAATCATGCGCACTGCCATGATAACCAGCACCAGACCGGCTACGAATTCTACCCGTTTACTCAAGACAGTCTTGGATGTTTTGCTTCCCAAGTGAAAACCCAAAATAGTCATCAAAAACGTAATTACCAGTAAAAAGAGTACTTGCGGGAACCAACTTTTGTTCATTAATTCTAAAGAATATCCCACAAAACCAAACTGTAAACCGGACAGCGTACAAACACGTAACATCTTTTTCCAGTCATCAACTTCTGTTTCCTTAAAACTGGGAGATTTTTCAATCGTCTCCAGCATATATTTGATACCTAAGAGCAACAAGAAGGAAAAGGCAATCCAATTGTTAGCCGGACCAAAATATCCGCGGAAAAACAGAATACTAACAATATATCCTAACGTAAAAAACAAGGCGTTAAACCCAGCAAAAAACAAGGCCGCCTTGATAGAAAAAATACTCTTTGTCTTTAGTTCCATGTTCATGGCCGACATATTTGCTGTCACCATATTGTCTGTACAAAGACAAATGAAAATAATAATCATTGCAATTAGTCCCATAGTTTCTCCTTATTGATAGTCTTGATTTATATTACCAAATTCCAAGGCCGCTGAGCAGTATTTTTATGCCAAGTCCTATTAACACTACGCCTCCAAAGGCCTCCATATATTTCTCGAATTGACGACCTAATAGAGCTCCCATCAAAAAACCAAAAATACTGGTCAAAAACACACAAACAGACAGAGCTATAAGCGTACTTACATAAGAAATTTGCCCAAAGGCAGACGCTACTCCTACGCCCAAGGCATCAATGCTGGTAGCCAATGCTAGACCAATGCATTCAAAACCGGTCAAATTCACCCCCGGTATATGCTCTGCTGATGAGTGACTTTCCCATACCATTTTTCCGCCCACCCAACCTAGCAAGGTGAAAGATATCCAGTGATCAAAATGATGAATAATTCGGCCTAATTCGGCTCCTCCCCACCACCCCGCACTAAACATCACCACATGGGCAATGGCAAATAAAGCACTGATAAACAGAATTTTTCTAAATGAAAGGGCTCGATGCATTCCGGTGCCGCTTGCTAATGCAACAGCCAAATTATCCATAGATAAACCTAACGCCATGAGCCATATAGTCACGATATGCATATGTTTATCATAGCATTTCCGTTTTACTACTGCCAATCGTTATAAGCACTACAAATTTTGCTGTTCGTATAAAAATTGGCAATTAGGTCTTTAGACCTAAAAAAGAGTGGGGCTAAAAAACACTTGATATTGGGATTGTGTTTTTAAGATACTGTAAGTGTAGTAGATTAATCAGTTCGCTGAGCGCAAGCCACCAGCGGATCTCAAGGAGAAATATATGAAGAAATTAATGATGCTGGTATGTCTGTTAGGGCTGGCAACGATGGCATATGCTGAAAGTCCTGCTGTGGCAGTTCGTATTATGGACCCTAACTTTGGTAATCCTTCTCAACATTCATCCGCACCTTCCGTGCAGAAACAACAAGTCTCCTCTGGCACCAATATCTCGACCGTTGTCATCGCTGGGACAGTTGCAGTTATTAGTAAAATTGCACATCAATCCGAATTACAAGCTCAAGCAAATAATGAAGCTCAACAAGCTGAAGACAAATTGGACGAACTAATTAAATACAACGAAAATTTTAAAGTCGGGTTGCAAGTTATCAAAGCTAAGCATGCGAAACTTGTTGAAGTAATCAGCCATACCTCTAATAGAAAGCAAGTACTCAAAGAAGCCAATGTTGTACTGGAAGATTTGATACAAACCACGATGAAATTAAATTATCAGCCGCTCGTTGAAAAAGTAGTAGAAGCGTTGGATCACCCGTACTACTTCCCGTTGCGTAATCCCGACAAGTTAATTTCCCTTCCCAAACAAGCCAGATTAGCTTGCACGGTGCAAAAAACGAAATAATTCAGTGATTTGCATAAATTGAAATAAATATACAACAAAAAACCTGCTCAAAAGAGCGGGTTTTTGTAAAAAAGAAATTAGGTTTGTTAAATGCCGAATATTTGCCAATTAGCCTTTCAACTTGCTACAATATAGTACCGATTTATGGTGGATGTAGCTCAGCTGGTTAGAGCGCCGGTCTGTGGAACCGGAGGTCGCGGGTTCAAATCTCGTCATCCACCCCATATTAAACCCCTAGAACTTTTAAGTTCTGGGGATTTATTATGTAGTAGTTCCGTCGGAACTGCGCTTGTTTCCAAGCGCAATTCCTTTTCCTTTGCTTCGGCTATAAAGTTAAACGGCATCCGATACTGCGTTTGAATGTCGTTGTGCTCATCCAATACGAAGTTTTCCCCCAACATACGCACAATTTTGGCTTTGTCAAAATTATCCGCTTTCCGGAATAATGTACCTAAATTAGATACAATTTCCAGCGTTTCTTCGCTCTTCTGAACGATTGTGGCCGGATCTGTGCCTATAGCTTGAAGTGCTTGCTGAATACGAGCTATTTCCGCATTTATCTCCTGTTCCTTGCGGTTCCACATCTCTTGGCTGCCAGTACCTTCCAAACGCAAATCATACAGCTTGCTGAGCTTGGTTTCGGCATGTTTCAGTTCTGTTTCCAAGGTGGTTCTCTGGTGGTTTTTTACGGATTCGGCTTGCTTTGCCATCTCTGCAATACCTTCTTTCAACCAAGTAACAGTTTCAGCAGGTAACACAATTTTATCCACAACACTTTCAAACTTGGCTGCGAGGTCATCTTCCAATAAATAACCAGCGTGCTTATGCTGTCCTTTGGAAAAGCTGCATCGGTAGTAAGTGTATTTTCCTTTGGCTATTTGCCCCAGAATCGTACAATCACAATGTCCGCACCGAAGCAAACCCTTAAAAGCGAAGCTCTGTTTGGTTTTATACGGCCGATGATTGCCGGATAACTTAGCATTGGCCTGATCCCAAAGCGTTTTACTTACGAGCGGTGTATGGTTTCCCTGGTATCGTTTCTTTCCCCAATCAAATTCTCCGTAGTAGAACGGATTTTTGAGAATGCGGTACAAGGTACTTTTCCGGACTTTGGTGTTACGTGTCTTATGTCTAAGCCCCAACACAAACATCTGGTCTTCCAAAGCAATTAGGGAATACGCTCCACTGGCTACCTTCTCAAACATCATTTTGACAAGAGGAGCATTGACTGGATCAATTTCCACTTCACCTTCTTTATTTAAGTAACCCAACGGCGTATTAGAAGGGTAAATACCACTCTCGGCTTTCTCATCCATGCCCATTTTCGTTTTACGAGATATATCATTTGACATTTTTTTGGCCACAGCCACTTCAATGTCCAGCATGAACTCGTCGTCAGGGTTGGAATCCTTGTTGTACACCTTATTGGTACGGCTGAAATGAATGGTCTTGCCATATTCGTTTATCAGTTCCTTGATCTTGATCTTGTCAAAATCATTACGCGTCATCCGGTCTAAAATATCAAAGATCACGTGCTTAACTTCCGAATGTTTTTTGGCATAATCCAACATCTGAATGAACCTGCAACGTTTCTTTTTACCCCAGGCAGATTCTGATCCGCGCCAGGTACGAACTATTTCTAAATTATGTTTCTGGGCATACTCTTTACCGAGCTTTTCTTGGGCATCTAGCGAATAGCCATCTTCTTGGCCTTTGCTGGACACCCTTAAATACAATACGGCTTTCTCCATCTTAACTTTCCTTTGCGTTTAGCAGCTTCTCTATATGGTACTGCTGCATTTTGTTTGGCACGGTCTTATCGTTAAACCAACGATTAACTGTAACAAATGACACGCCTAACATTTCGGCTAGCTTGGCTTGTGAAATCCTTCTCTCTAATCTAAACTTTTCCAACTCATCTATAAGTGGCATCATATATCATATTATATCATTTATTATCTCCTTTTTTTAGTTGTTCTACAATAGAAGGAAGCAGTTGCGTAAGCTGTTCAATCACACTGACTTCCTTTTGTCGTCCGTCTATATTCTTCAAAACGGATATCAGTTCCGCTGGTTGGTAGTTACCATAAACGTTCAATGTAGTGGCCACTTCTTCATGACCAAAATTTTGGCTCACGGCCTTGATTTCTTTTCCATTCTGTGCTTTGCTTATAGCTAACTGAATGGCAAGGTGTCGGTACAAATGGGGATGAAAGTATTTTAATCCGGCTTCTTCGGCACGTTGCTTCACTACACGCTGGATGTTAGTTCCATCCTTCCAAAACACGGGTTCCACTTCTAGGGCATCTTGGAAGCTCAGATTGCCTTCTTCTTTGCGGTTCTTGGAGCGTGGAAACATCGGATCCGTACCTACAAAACCGCGCTTATACAAATAGGCCACCCAATCCAGCACATACTGCGCCATTTGTTCATCAAAGCGGAACATTTTGGAATAGATACGTTTGGTAAATTTGGTTTTTACACCGTCTTCCGGATTCTGATCCACCAGTAGGGTGTTTGCATCAAACGCTTTTAAGGATAAAGTGGCCACTGCTGAATCACGCATTCCTGTCAGGCACAGGAACGAAATCAGAGCACGATCCCGCTGATCCACTTCTGTAAGTGGCTGAATAGATTCCACCAGCTGCCTAACATCTTCCAAAGTCGGGATATGTTCTAGCTTTCCGGTTCTTAAAAGTTGCTTTTCTTTATGGGAAAGGTTTAAATAGTCCACCGCATCCCGCTGGATTTTGCTCTTATACCCAGGTTGCCATGAAAGCCACTCAAAGAACTGTTTCATCTGCTTGATGCAGTTTGCATGAGTTGTTTTGGCTAACTTTTGAGCTTGCAAATACACCTTGAAATCAATGGCCTTCTGGGCATTGAATGTTTTGTAATCAGCGTGTTTGGTAAAGGCGTCGTACCTGGCAAGTGCTCTGCGAGCTACTTTAATACTGTCATCACCCAAACCTTTGGAATGGGTTAGATAGGTTTCATATTTACGTTTCATTTGTTCGTTTATGCTATTGTAAGTCATGGTTTTTCTCCTGGTTTCTAATTTCATTATACTGACAGCATTTCACTAACGATCCATGCTGCACACTAATACTTAATGTCATATGGTATTCTCCTGTATTGTTTTTTGGTTTTCGGACTGATACTGCTTCATGATTTCCAACACTTCCGGTGTTTTAGTAGAACCGACACGGCTTATTTCGTTGCCACACGTTTCACATTTTCCTACAATTTGGAACTGCTGGTATTGGCCCATTTTCTTGTGGCTTGGTACGATCCGGACACAACCAGACACGCTTCGTTTGGGAGCATGGCAATGCATGCAAAAGAATTCATTCGGTTGTAGCGGTTGTTTCTGTGCCTTGCGTTGCTGAAACAAATACGTCTTCACTTCTTCCCCCTTAAACAGTAAAGGGAACGTGTCCGGCAACGCGGGCAGTCCATCTCTATGCCATGCTTGTACCGTACGCACATGTACCTTCAAAGTATCTGCTAACTCTTGGGAAGTATAAGTTTTGTCCTTCTTAATCAAATGTATAGGCACTTTCTTACGCATATTTTATCCTCAACTGACGTAACAACATTTCTAAACCGATCATATTTCTGGCAATCTGGGCACACTCTTCATCACTCAAATCTCTACCAGCAAGCGGCTGAAACAGCTGTCTTGTCTTATCTAAAAACTCTTCGCTGAATGAAGTTAAATTTTCAGCGGAGTACGTCTGATCTTTACTCATCTTGTATAGTAGGCAAAGGTTATAATTCATGTTTTGAAGGCCACTGACAGTATTTCAATGGCACAACACGGAACCTTCTACCTTCCTATAATCAACCTAAGTGTTCAAAAAAATCCCCCACCGTCGGAGAAATGTCCTTTTTTCAAAAACACCAAAGACCTGTTTTTGCGCCTTTTAAGGAGGTTGTAAGCATTTAACTGGTGTCTTGAACTGATTTTTACCCCTCTATATTCAATCCATCTGTTCTAAATGATTTTTT
Organism: Elusimicrobiaceae bacterium; assembly: GCA_017528825.1. Taxonomy (NCBI): domain Bacteria; kingdom Pseudomonadati; phylum Elusimicrobiota; class Elusimicrobia; order Elusimicrobiales; family Elusimicrobiaceae; species Elusimicrobiaceae bacterium. The sequence continues at coordinate 175,311 of JAFXOI010000001.1, forward strand.
TGGCCTACAAAACACAACCAAACATGGGAATTTATACGCATCTGGGTACAGGTTTGCTAAAATGGAAGTATCACATTAAATTTGCAAAGGAGATAAAACAGAACAGCCCGAACTGGGCATAAACTTTTTTACTGTTTTTGGGATCCTGCTGGAAGAGTAGGATAGCTATTGGGAAACCAATATCTAAGCTCACCAAAACAGCCAATTTAAGCATAGACACTGAGAGCTGATCCCTTTCGGTGCTTATGCCGAAAATGCTTCTTGCCGTCTGCAAAGACGGCAAGGGGTTACGGCTGTTTATATCCGGGGCTGAGCTTAGACCTGGACGTAATACAGCCGTTTTTATATCCCCAAGCTGTCCGCTTTTCCTTTGGATTCCGCCCATATATTTATGACGGAACGAAAGGAACAACAAATCAAAAGCGAGAAACGCGTGGCCGACTTTGGCGAAGTGCTCACCGCACGCCGTGAAGTGGAAGCCATGCTGGACCTGGTCAAAAATGAATCGGAACGCATAGACAGCCGCTTCTTGGAGCCCGCATGCGGCACGGGGAACTTCCTTACTGCCATATTGGAACGCAAGCTCAAAACTTTACGGGCACGCTACCGCACTAAACGGGCCGACTTTGAAGCCCAACTGCTCTCCGCCTTAGGCAGCATCTACGGCATTGACTTATTAGAAGACAACGTCAAAGAATCCCGCCAACGCCTTTTTGATATGGCCGTACAGTGCTACAAAGATTCCCTGCGTAAGAAACCCGATGAAGCATTTCAAAACATCATCCGCTTTGTACTAAGTAAGAACATTCTGCAAGGTGATTCATTAAACGGAATAGACAAAATCACGTTCACCCAGTGGACACTGCTCGGCTACCGATTTAATAGGGAAGAGTACGCTTTCCAAGCATTAAACAATAAACCGGAAGACGGACTGGACTTGTTCGGCACGTCTTCCTTAAACGAAAAACAGCAACCCGTGTACATTCCGCAAGCTGTTAAACGTTACCCGCCTGTACATTACCGCAAATTATTGGAGGAAACTAAATGACGTTCTTAAAAGAATTGCACAAGCCGGACATTTTGGACTGCATTGCCCACTTGTCTTCCGACGAAGTATTCACACCACCCAAGCTGGTAAATGAAATGCTGGATATGCTTCCGCCCGAACTGTTCCGAAGTACGGAAACAAAGTTTTTGGATCCTGGTTGCAAATCCGGCGTGTTCCTGCGGGAAATTGCCAAACGCTTGATTGAAGGCGAAAAAGAACTCATTCCCGACCTGGAAAAGCGGATCCGGCACATCTTTACAAACCAATTGTACGGGCTGGCTATTACGGAGCTGACAGGGCTTTTGGCACGGCGTTCCACTTACTGTTCCAAGAAAGCAGATGGGGAATACTCCATTTGTACATTTAGCACACCGGACGGCAACATTGACTATACTCGCACGGAACACGTCTGGGAAAACGGCAAATGCACCTTATGCGGGGCCAGCCAAAGCCAGTACGACCGTGGCGACATTTTAGAAACCCACGCATACAGTTTTATTCACTGCGACGAAGAACACAACAAAACAGTTTTCAAGAGGTTAAAAGATATGAAATTTGACGTAATTATCGGCAATCCGCCGTATCAACTAAGTGATGGTGGAGCACAAGCAAGTGCCAGCCCGATTTATCAGTTATTTGTAGAACAAGCCAAACGACTAAACCCGCGGTATCTAACCATGATTATACCTTCCCGCTGGATGACTGGGGGCAAAGGATTGGATGCTTTCCGAAGCACGATGATTCATGATAAACATTTCAAAACATTACACGATTTTGCAGATTCAAATGAGTGTTTCAGAGGGGTAGATATTAAAGGTGGTGTGTGTTATTTCTTGTGGACACGCGATTCTGAACAAAAGTGCGACATTTACCGACATGATATAAACGGTGTTAGCCATTCAAAACGCTACTTGGTAGAAGAAGGAGATGACATTTTTATCCGGTGTAATCAACTTATTCCCATCAAAGATAAAGTCCAAGCCAAACAAGAAGAAAGTTTTATGAGTTTGGTATCAGCCATGAAACCTTATGGACTACGCGGAGATGTATTTGAACACCCAATCAAATATGACTTGCCAAAAATGGGGTGCAGAAGAATTAAAGACGGATACGAAGTTGTGGGATTATGCCACCTAAGACGAGAATCACGTTTTATTCCGCCCGATTATCCCATCCCACAACGTAATATGCTCCATGATTATAAAATTTTTATGACACGCAATTATGGATGTGGCGAGATAGGAGAAGTACCAGCCACGCCAGTCCTGGCCACGCCAGGAATGTTATGCACCGAAACATTCATTCAGATTGGGCCCTTCAAAACCCAAAAGGAAATGGAGAACTGTTTTAGTTATATTAAAACCAAATTCTTCCGTTGCATGGTAGGTATTAGAAAACAGGACCAAGGAGCTGGAAGGGCTGTTTATAAATATGTGCCAATGCAAGATTTTAGCGAACCGTGGACGGATGCCAAGTTATACAAAAAGTACGGACTGACGAAGGACGAAATCAACTTTATAGAGTCCATGATTAAGCCGATGGAATAGGAGAACCCCATGCCCGAATTATTGAACAGCCACAAGATTCCACAAATATATGTCTATACGGAACCGCAATATAAGACCGCCGACTGGGAAGGCAAACGCAATGGCCGTGGGTTCCTAAAAATTGGATTCACTACCGGCAATGTAGTGGACCGGATCCGACAACAATTCCCTACCCATAAACCCGTGGATAACCCCTTTGAAGTGCTATTGGAAGACGTTGCCATCCGCAAAGACGGCACGTTCTTTACTGATAAGGATGTGCACCGCATCCTGCGTAAAAACGGGGCAGAAGAACGCACCACGCAAGGCAAGCATACAGAATGGTTTGAATGTACGTTGGAAGAGGTGGAACAGGCCATCTTTGCCGTTAAAAACCACAAAACCACTATCACCGAACGCCGGATGGATTTTGCCATGCGGCCCGAACAAGCCCAAGCGGTCAAAGTTACTAGCGAATACTTCAAAAACTTTTCCTATGAGCGGGAACACAAAACACCGCACTTCCTGTGGAACGCCAAAATGCGGTTTGGCAAAACATTTACCGCGTACCAATTAGCCAAAGAGATGGGCTGGAAAAAGGTGCTGGTGCTTACATTTAAGCCAGCGGTGCAAAATTCGTGGGAATCGGATCTAGTCAGCCATGTGGATTTCAAGGACTGGCAATTCGTTTCCCGTACCGGAACACAATATAATGAAATAGATCCCAAGAAGCCGTTTGTGTGGTTTGCCAGCTTCCAAGACGTACTGCAAAAAACGGATGCGGGCGGTATTAAACCGCGTAATGAAGAGATTCACTGTATAAACTGGGATTGCATTATACTGGACGAATACCACTTTGGGGCCTGGCGTGAAAACGCAAAGGATCTGTACGATGCCGAAGACAAAGCAGAACAGAAAAAACAAGACGGCGACGGCTTGGAATACTACGATGAAGAGCAGATGCCACTAACCACCAGTGCTTATTTGTACCTGTCCGGCACGCCGTTCCGTGCGTTAAACAACGGTGAGTTTTTAGAAGACCAAATCTTCAACTGGACTTATACCGACGAACAACGCGAGAAAAACAACTGGGATCCCAAACAAGGAGAAAACCCGTACTTGGAGCTTCCCCAAATGGTGATGATGACCTACCAAATGCCGGAAGAAATACGTTCCATTGCCTTGCTGGGTGAGTATAACGAATTTGACCTGAACGAGTTTTTCAAAGCAAAAGAAGAAGGTTCCGTGTGTAAATTTGTGCACGAAGCAGAAGTGGCCGACTGGCTAAATTTGATCCGTGGTCAATACAAACCCACCACCTTAGATGAACTGAAAATCGGCAAGAAACCGCCGATGCCATATTCCGACGTGCGTTTGCTCAGTGCCCTAAGCCATACATTTTGGTTTTTGCCGTCCGTGGCCAGCTGCAAAGCAATGGGTACGTTACTAAGCAAGCATCCGGTTTATAAAGAATATAAGGTGATTGTCTGTGCCGGAAATGAAGCCGGAATGGGCGTGGATGCCCTGGAACCTGTCCGGCGTGCCATCGGCAAAGGGTTTGACACAAAAACGATCACGCTCTCCTGTGGGAAACTTACCACAGGTGTAACAGTGCCGGAATGGGGCGGGATTTTTATGCTGCGTAATACGTCCAGCCCAGAAACTTATTTTCAATCGGCCTTCCGTGTGCAATCTCCCTGGACGGTTAAAAATCCGGACGGAACGAACCCAAATGAAAAAGGTATTGTGAAAGATACCTGTTATGTGTTTGACTTCGCACCGGATCGGGCATTGAGCCAGATTGCCGAATACAGTGCACGCTTAAACGCAAACAGTAAGGAATCGCCGGAAAAGCGTGTGGAAGAGTTTATCAACTTCCTGCCCGTGCTCTGTTATGACGGCAGCACTATGGAACTAATCAACGCCAGCGAGCTGCTGGACTTGGTTATCTCCGGCACGGCATCTTCCATGCTGGCACGGCGTTGGCAAAGTGCCTTACTTGTAAATGTGGACAACCCGACCTTGCTCAAACTGATGGAAAACGACAAGGCCATGGATGCTTTATCTCGCATTGAAGGGTTCCGTAATTTGAATAAGGACATCACAACGCTAGTGAACAAGTCCGAAGCACTTAAAAAAGCTAAGCAAGAGAACAAAGAAGAACTTTCAAAGAAAGAAAAGAAGGAACTAACACAAGAAGAAAAAGAAATTAAATCCAAACGAAAAGAGATACAAGAAAAGCTACTCAAATTCGCAACTAGGATCCCCGTGTTTATGTATTTGACGGACTACCGCGAACAAACCTTGCAAGACGTAATCACCCAGCTGGAACCGGAACTCTTCCAGAAGGTAACGGGCTTAACAATACCGGACTTTGAACTGCTGGTCAATATAGGCATCTTTAACGAGCAGATCATGAACTCGGCCGTGTTTGCGTTCCGGCGTTATGAGGAAGCCAGCTTGTCCTATACTGGGCTGACCAAGCACCAAGAACTGCTGATTGGTGGTTTTAACACAAAGATAGAGCGTACGGAATGGGAAAACATGGGGATGTAAAACACGCCTATTCTTTCGCGATTAGCCACCAAACACATACCTGTTTGGTGGCTTTTTACTTAAATAAACAGAAAATACGTTTATATTGACTTTTTATTTGCTTTTATGCTATGCTATTAGTACAAAGATAAACAGAAAATATGTTTATTTAACGGAGGAGCTAAATGTTTAAGTCATTTAAGGTTGTGAATTTCAAATCAATTTTGGAAACAACAGTGCCGCTAACCTATATGGAAAAGAAGGCACCCAATGGCTATAAAGAAAAAGAAACGATTCCCTTTTTAGAAGCTGGAAGAGATAGAGTCGTACCGCTTTTGATGCTTTTCGGCGCAAACGCTTCGGGTAAAACAAACCTTGTTGCTGCGTTTTCTTGTTATCTTCATATATTGCGGGAAGGTATCAAAGGAAAATTTATTCCAAACAAACTAAACAAAAAATACAATACTACTACCTTTGAGTTGAATTTTATCTGGAAGGGAGCGGAGTACACACACTTTATTGAGTACGATCAAACACACATTATTAAAGAAAAATTTACCCGCCAAAAGAAGGTGCTGTTTGAAATACAAGGCCATAAATTCGTAACACAAACCATTGAAACAAAAGGATACGGGCTAACGGAATTTAACAATATTCTTTCCGTGGAATGTTCAGAAGGAGATATGCAAATCCACTCTTTCTTAACCAAACTAACCGGACGACTTCCAGGTCTTGATCAAAACATCTCTGGGGCATGTCAATACTTGATTATAGATACGCGAGTAATTACTCTTGGAAATACATTGCATCCTTCCATGATATTTGATGCGTTCAAAGGTTTGGGTATATCTTTTGACGAGGCCTTTGCCGAAATAACCCACATTCTCCAACTTCTGGATCTGACAATCACACGTTTAGAGCTGATTCAAGAAGAAAAAACGATTCCGTTTTTGCCACCAGTAACGGTAGCTCCCGCATCGTTTTATGTTGAAAAAGAATCGCACCAACTCAAACAGCGGTTAGATCGTATCATTTCGTTCCACAAGGACATTGAAGGAAAAGAAATCCCTTTTGAGTTTTTCCAAGAAGAATCGCAGGGAACAATCCGCTTATTTTCTATTATCGGCACCTTTATTTTAGCCATCAAAAGAGGCGGCGTCCTTATTTGGGATGAATTGGATGCTTCGTTGCACCCTTGTTTGTTAAAAGAATTATTACAGATGTTCAAATCCAAACGGTATAATACAATGAATGCCCAACTAATTACATCTTTACATGATCCCTACATATTGGAAGATGAAAATGTGCGGGTATCTGATATTGCGGTTATTAACAACACTGTTTCCAAAGGCACTACTCTCACCCGTGTTGTTGATTTTGACAATGCCAGAAACGATGTCAATTTTCGTAAGCAATACTTAGAAGGGCATTACAGAGGGATTCCAAACGCTTACTTATGACACAACAAATCAAAAATATCTATATTGTGGTTGAAGGTAGCTCAGAAAAATCTTTTTTTACCAAGCTGAACTCCTATTGTTCGCGCATGGATATTCCGGTGAGTTTCAAAATAGAAAATGCCGAAGGCCACACCTTGAAGAAAGTGTTGGATGCTGTCAAAAAGGCGGGTAAGAAAATTAAAAAGGACCTCGGCGGAGTATTAACAACAGATGTAATGGTATTTTTAGATTATGATGTTTTCAAACGTGGAGAGGACATAGCACCTTATAATGCCAGATTAAAACGCTTATACTTCTTTGAGTACAGCTTTGAAGATTTCCTCGTTTCTCTGTTACCCACCGAAGAAAGCCAAAAATGGAAACGGATATGTGAAGAACAAGGGCATTACCAAAGCCCAATGAATGCCACAGCTGTGGAATCACACATCAAAGCCATATTCCCTCATTACCGAAAAGGAGATTGCCCCCTGTACGAAATTACCGAAGAACATGTGCGAAGGATGCCCACGACTAATTTTCATGAAGATATTCAACACGCTGAGTTATTGCTACTCCGATATGTTCTTCCCCCTGTAACCCCTAAGCATTAAAATCCCCTGGGATTTAGCAGTTTTTGAGCAGTGCCAGCGTGCATAAGACATGTGTTTCTTGGCATTGAAAATCCGCCAAATTACCGATTTTTGAAAGCAAGTTGGCGGATTTTGTTATAATATACTCATAGTAGTCGGAGTTCGGATTTATAAACAGGGATGCTGTAAAGCCCAAATGCAAAGTAGTTATACATTTCGTGCAATAAAGTACCCCATACGCAATACTTAGACCCTTCGGCCACGAAACTGAAGGGTTTTTTCATTATAATTTCAATACTTTTTCCTTTCATTAAGAGGTTCGCAAATAAAAGGTTCAAAATCTTACGTTTCTGCAAATTCTGCGAACCTGCATAGAGTTCCGGCAAACGTGAAAGCAGGTTTACAGCACGTGCCAACGTCCACGCTACCTGTTTGGAAGGTTTCTGCTTACCGGACAGCTTAGCTTGCAGACTCTTTTCTTCCTCTGCCAGAGCTTGCAGCTTTTCATTAACTGTTTGACTGGGAAGAAGTCCTGCTGCTTCCTTCTGTATCCAGACTTCCTTCTCTTTGGCAATCTGGCCTAACCGCCGCTGTGCGTTAGCTAATTCTGTCTGTTGAGCTTTCTCCTGCGTGTTCAGTTTACCAATCAGCTGAGCCAGTACACCTTTCAGCAAAGCAGGTGGAACTTGAATTGCTTTGAGTGTTTCCATAACCGCTTTAGTAGCTACTTCTTCACGGATTTCCCCACAAGAACACTCCTTGTTATTTGCTTTGCCAGCACAGCGTAAATAAACGTAGTGGTGTTCTCCGTTGTTTGTTTTATTCTTCTTGTATCTGTGGTAACTGGAAATGTACGATTCACAATCAGCACATTTTATCATCCGTTTGAAAGTGAAAGGCAGTTTATCGTACCGGAGTGGTTGTTTATTAAAACCTTCACGTACCTGTTGACATTTGTCAAACAACTGTTTAGAGATGAGAGGACCGTAACTATGTGGTCTCAAAGCTCCCTTTACGTTCATTATGCCATAGTAAAACGGATTAGTAAGTGTTCGTTGCATACTGGCTGCATTAAATGGTACACCTCTACAGCTGATAAGTCCAGCCTTCTTAAAATCCCTAGATGCTTGCTCCAGTGAATAATTACCTGTAGCGTAATCTTGAAAAAACTTTTGAACCAGTGGTGCTGCTACTGGGTCAATGATGATTGTTTTCTTACCGTTCTGCTCTACGTTTTTATAACCGACCGGAGCTTTACATGGCCATTCGCCTTTCTCAATCTTGCGAGCTATTCCCTTTCGGGTATGGACCTTGATGGCATTGATGTAAGCCCGTGCACCCATTACGTTCACATCCCAGACAAGAGCATTATTGAAGTAGTTTTCCGAATTGATTACTAAATTAGATTGCACAAAGTGTAGTTCCATTTGGCTTGCTAAAATGAAAGGTTCACAAGCTACAGTTTCATTAAAACGACGTTGGAAACGGTCCACAGTGTGTGCAATTACAGCGGTACATCCCTTTTGCTGGGATACGAATTGTATCATCTTATTAAACTCTTTACGTGCTCCTTGGGTAGATGATTCCACAATTTGATATTCCTTTACAACCTGCAAGTTATTCTGTGTTGCGTATTTACGGCACATTTCAGTTTGAGCATCTAAAGAGTATCCATCCTCTTGACTCCGGCTTGATACTCTGGCTAAGATAACCGCTTTTGTGGCGGTCAGTTTAGTATTTTGATTGTTATTTGTCATTTTCTTTTCCTCACTATCTATAATTTACTATTATTTACTTTGATTTACAAGTATCTTGTATAACAACTATAATATATAAGACACTCACACTATTTTCTTACCACAAAATAGGGTAAATAAGTCCTCTTTTCTAAGACGATACTCATTGCCAATCTTAAAGTACCCAATCCGGCCTTCCTTTAACCATTTTTGCAGCGTTCGTTCGTTTACTTTAGCGTACTTTGCCGCATCCTTTACCGTTAGTAAACACTGATAAGTCAGTGGCTCTTTGTTCCTTAACAGTTTTTGACGCAACCCCCACGAATGTTTGCCTAACCACTTAAACTGTTTCAGCTCTGCATCTATCATCCGTAGCACGTCATATTCTGCCGGAAGTACCAGTGAAGGCACGTTCTTCTGCAATTTACCAAACAAAGCAGGCATCTTATCTTTTGGATACAAGGCACTCATCAATTTATAAGCAGCAGCATATCCCATAGAATTAACCACGCTACGAAGTCCGAGCAACTCTAAATCCCGTTCTAGCACACCCGTAACCGGTCCGGCTAACAATTGGTACTCCGGAGCGTAACACATAGGTGGTATAAATTGTACAGACTTATAAATAGTATCCCAGTAATCCGTGATAATCTCTTTTGCCTTTTGCTCACTGAATACATCTTGAAAGGTTAAGTCCGTACTTTTGAAGTGTCGCTTGAAGCTGGTTTTCTTGTTCAATCGGACTTCTATTCTCAGAATATTTTTTAGGTCAGGTCGTTTGAACAACCACTCCAACTTTGTATCTTTCCGGTGGTACTGGAGAACTTCTTGGCGCTTGTCGTAGAAACAAACTTCCCGTGTTTTGTTGTGAAACGAAAATTGCCTACCATTACGAAAAATAGTTTTCTGTACATCCATTCCCGCAATACACGGTTTGGCTGCTACTAAACGTGTCAACACTAATTCAACAGGCACACCATAACATATGATGTTTTTACCATAGTGGACTTTATTCACGGAAGCAGCACGGATTGCATTTATATCAACCTTGATTCCCATTGTCTGTAGCTTGGTTTGTAGCATCTGGCATACCGTGTTAAACTGGGCATCTGTTACCTCTAATAGATTGTTCCCGTAAATTAATTTTGGTACGGAAAAACGCACAAACAAGCAGTAGCAGGATTTGTATCCGGAGAAATTCCAGATTTCCACGTGTGGGTAATAGTCCTGTAGCCGCTTTTCTTGGCCACGCTTATTCCACTTGTGCCAGTTACTACCGGAAAAGCTTGCCACATCTATATTGCTAAATAAATCAGGTTGTTCTACTTCCCAAGCAATAGAACCATAAGAGCCATCTAAATACTTATCAATTTTCAAGGCAACAGTATCAATCATTGGACACCGCCTTGAAACGTAACATCTTCGTCCGGTAAGCCGTGAACGTCTTTGTGCGGCAGAGCTCGGTCTATTTCATCTAAGACCTTTAATAATTCTGACAGGTCATATTGAGCATCAAACGCTTCTTGTTCAGAAACAATGTGCCCGTAGAGCTCCTCTAAGGACTCTTTGAACGACTTTTCGTTATTTGAAGTACTATTTTGTTTCATAGTACTTCAGTTTCGCACGGCGAAAATAACGGAAAGCAATAGCAATATGGACCTATATGCTCAGACGTAGGCGAGGTGGGACAAACCCAGATTTAGCAGCTCTCTTATATGGGACCTTACAAAAAGAACCCCTTTGGCAATATGCCAAAAGGGTTCATAAAACGTAAGTTTTTGCGTTACTATACAGGAGTTACGTCTATCAATCTAATGTGACGTTTATCAACCTCTATACGGAAATTAGCTTGACCGTACCCGTCCTTCTTGCATTGTTTATTAACTTTCTTTCTTATTTCACGTCCAAGCTCACGGATACGCTCTAAAGCGAATTCTATATCTTCTTCCCCTTTTCTGTTGGTATTATCTATTTCTAATTCTCTAATAATTTTATCGGTATCTGCCACACCATTTTTAGACGATACCAACATATCTAATAAGCGTTTCTGTTTATCTGAAGACCTATCAAATTCTATTGGGTGGCCTTGGCATTTCGCCTGAGTAGAATTCAACCGTACACGCCAACCAGTACGAACATGGGTTACTACATTATCCCATAAGGCAGAATCATCCACTTCCACTATAAAATATTTTTTACCTGTTGTATTATTTCCGAGACTCCCTCTGACTGGAAATCCATTATAACTGCATGCCATTACAAAGGATGCTGTATCCAATGGATAGGCATTGATTATACCGGAATTTATACGTTTACTAATATTTGTAAATTCAAAAGATATCTTGCGTTTGTGGCGACCCTGTATAGACACAATCCTTGTCAGGACTGCATCCATTTTTTCACAACCCAATACCACTTCATTACTAGAAACTTTATTCCTTCGATATAAGGAAAGGTATTTTTCAATGAGTCGTCGGAGCTTACTCTTATTTGTACATTTTAGTGTTATAGTATCTGCGTGGATGTTTTCTTTATCTGAGCATTGTACTAATACGCTAACTGTATGATGCTTAGCAAAAAATAAACTATGTTTCTTAAATATTTCTGTTGGAATCTGTACAGGTTTCTTTGCATTGTATAGCAACATCATTAATAACACATCTAAGGTAGCGTATTGTGGATTTAATTTATCTTGCAGCATGGTTTATTTACTCTGTTTACTAAAGTTAGATTGGCTCTTAACAACCTTCTTAAGAGTAGCTTTCTTAACTATCTTGGTCCGACTAGGTCTATTTGCTGTTCTATTCGGTTTTTTAGATGCTGTTTGCTGAGCCATTTTACCCCTTTCAATCGTTTTTGAAGATGTTGGGGTTATGCAGCTATGCTGAACAGCTATGGATTGTTGTGCAGCCTGATACGCATCCTGTAAGTATGCTTCAAAATCACTGTTTCGGATGCGTAGTTCTTTACCGAATTTATACGATTTCAGTTTACCTCGTTTAATTTCACGGTAAACCGTCATCTTGTTTACTTGCAAAATATGAGCTATTTGTTCTGATGTCAAAAATTTCATATTGTACAGTGTACTATATTTTGCTTTAGATTACAGTTATTTACCCATATACTAGCTAAATCCACTACTATTTTATAGGCCTTTGCTCGTATTAGATTAAATGGTTCTTTGTTACTATCCCGCATAATAGAACAACATGTTATGCGGGATGGCATAGATACCTATATTGGCCTATGCTTGAGTACCTTATCACAACATGTGTCTGTAACTTTGTAAATACTGTTTGTTGAGTTAAAAATAAGCCAACGCTTGCGTGTTGAGTTTTTCCGATAGATTCCCCACACTAATATACAACGATAGAGTGCCTCTCCAATATTAGCTGTTTCATTAGAAATTAGGAAATCCATTTTTTTATATTGGATAATATCCTATGTTTATCTCTCATCTGAAGAAAAATAATCCACACATATTCACAGTGGACAAACAATAGAACAATCTATATGTTAATTATTATTAAATTGCTTGTAAATGTTTGAGAGATCTTTTTTATACTGAGGTAAATCCTGAATTGTTTCAGAAAAGGCCTCTTGAACCGCGTTATTATAATCTGCTTCAGATACTTTTAATAACAAATAATAACGATAAAACATTTGATCCTGTTTGCTATGTTTAACTCGAATCTTTTGATAATAACTATCTTCTATATGAGTACCTGTAAGAATGAGTCCATCTACTTTCTCATAAAAAACATCTTGTATAGAATGATTTGAAATTATATGATTGCTTTGTATAGTTAAAACAAATTGGCTTTTAATGCGCGTACGGATTTGTTCAGCCATTGTCAAACGCCCACGAGTAGCAGCCAAACGACGTGCTTCTTCTATGCTATTAGCATTTTCCGCTATGGATCTGTAATACAACCAACCACCTCTCTGCAAAAAATCTTGTGTACTGCTTACCCAGGACGGTTGAGAGGCAGATGTATATTCAATCCTATATGTTGGTACTACTCTACACGCACTAACGCTCAATAATAAACACAAGAGTATTATAATTTTTGTCATAACAACAACTAATAGTTCTTAAAAAACCCTATCATGCATCCAATCTACTTCTTACTGCTTATTCAAATTCTTTGGGAGGTTGTATATTGTTTAATTTCTGGCAAATATTCTATCCATACATACAAATAAAGTGTTTTTTGCAATTTAGTTCCCGAATGTGTGAGACGAAAAGAAGACACCACTGCTTGCGGAGCACCTTTTTTGTTATCAATTTGGAAAAGTGGCTCAATAATAAACTGATTCTTTGTTTGATACAGCAATTTAGCCCGAGCAAGTCCAATATCTTCAAAATCAAACAGCAAGCGATAGGTTGTCTTTTCATAACTAATGTTCATTATAAAACACTGTTCATCTGCATTGATTTCGTCAATAGAAACCAAAGTAGCACGAGGACGATTAGCATGAGGGAAATAGTTCTGTTGCATTTTTTTCAATTTATTGACAAACGGAGTAATTGCTGTTTGTTTGGCTTGTAGTATTTGCTTTTCATTATTGGCAATTGCTGCTTGTTTCTCACTGTCCAACAGTGCTAAACGAGTTGATTTTTTAGTCTCAAAATTTGCTTTATCTTGTCGATACTGCTCTACACGAAGATTATAGTTGTCCGTAGTTTCCCAAGCATCTTTTATAGGTTTTTCTCGTTTTGTAAATTGTTCATTACGAATAGTATTTTCCTGTTGTTTATAACCTTGAACTAGGTTTCTATTAGCATTAGTTTGTAAAATGTTAAACTTTTGAGTCAGATCACCAATTTCTTGTTGTATATTTTGGGCCTCCTGCACAGCTTGTTGAATAGAAATTTGATCTGCAAGCAGTATTTGATATGAACTCATTTGAGCTTGGTGTTCTAATTGTTTAATTTGCGCCTGGTTTTCTAACTCTGCTTTTTTTAGTTCATCTTTCTCTTTGGCAATTTGTTGTTGACGAATCAAATTATCTTTCTCCATTTGTTGCTGCATCTGCTGTATCTGTTGTTGGCGCTTGACCTCTTGTTCTTGTTGTGATCTTTCTGCCATAGCTAACTCTTCTTTAGCCTGAAGCGCCATCTTGTTATACTCAAGCGCTCTTTGCTTTTGTATCTCTACTTGATGTTTGGCGGCTATAGATAGTTCTTCATCAAATTGTTGTTTATTAGCAGTACGTAATTTTTCTTCTAATTGTAAATTTTCTTTGCGCAATCGTTCTATTTCATCTTTATATGTATGATCTTGCTTAATTTTTGTCAAAAAAGCACTTACACTCTCCGTATCTACTCTCACATTTAACTTCATATATACGTATTGTTGTCCATTTTCGGTATATGTTTTTACTTTTTCCTTCTTAATTTTTGAAATAGAACCCGCAATATTAGTAATTTCTTCTTTAGTAATATTGCCTTCTTGTATATGCATTTCTGATTTGATAAAAATGCCTGCTTCTTCTGTAGCTTCACGAGTTAGTTTTTGCGTTAAATAGGCAATTACCTGGTCTTGTGATTGGTTAGATGGCACAATATGAGTTCCTTCTTTTGTAAAAGAAACTGCTTTTGCCTGAATGAAAAGGCTACAACTTATCAGACAGATACTTATGAAGAAAATTCGTTTGTTGTATTTCATCTCTTGATCTCCAATTGCTCTCCAATAAATTACTTTTGGTGTTGTCCTTTTTTTTACGTGTAGTATTTTCTTTTTGTAGTTTTCCTTTTAACACGATAACACGGCCTTTTGCATCAATAGAACTAGTATGTACAGCATTATCTGAAGTCCAGACCACCTTCCTTTGTCCAGATTTAAATGGTTTTTCATAAGCAATAGACTTCACGTGATTATCAGGGAAAATAAAAACTACTGGCACAGTGTCTACAATACTAGAAGAAGTCAGCCTGTATGAAAAAACACCTTCTTCATCCGTAACAATTTTACGTGATCCAAGAGCAGACTGAACATTAAAACGATAGTGAGCAAGTGGCTTATTTTCAGCATCAACTAACTTACCGTTAAGCACCAGCATTGCATCATAAGAAACAGTCTTCGTAGCAGTATGAGCAAACGGTGCTATAAAAATAGTAGTGAATAAATCAAAACCTAGCGGAATGCCCCAGAGCATAAAGATCGTCGCCAGGAATCCAGGATCCCCATTAGCAGCACCACGAACAAATGGAAATACCCATTTTTCCCCTGTGGATTCGCGAATTGTAGTATGTATTTCGTGTGCTTTATAAGACACAATGGGAGTAGCAGGAACCCCTTCAGTATGGTAGTCCACAAAAGTCTTTTTTCTTACCGTAGTCATATTGCAACTACAGAGCATGGCAACTGCCAAAAAGATAATACAATTTTGTTTAACTAAATGAGACATATGACCCAAATAAAGCTATCAATACTATATCAAAGAGAGGGACCACGGTCCCTCTCCTGACAAACTGAATTACTGTGCTTGTTCTTGCTGTTTCCAAAAACGAGCTTCCGTTTCAGCAGCCAACTGTTTGGCACTTTTATTGGCTGATACCTGTGCTTTAGTATCACTAAATGCGGCACGTACCAGTTTATTATAATCTGCTTTACTAATAGAAGCTAATATATACGCACGGTAATACATTCGTTCGCTCATATCACTCGTTTCCAGCAAATGCTGTAAATAGGATTCTCTTACCTGTACGCCACTCAATGTTAAATTATCCACAGCAGAAAAGAATACATCTTTTAAATAACCACCAGTAGTTTCATCATAAGCTCCTGATTCCATGGCACGAGAAAATTCATTACGCACCACATTTTTTACTTGTTCTGCAATGCTTACGCGAGCGGAAGCAGATGCGGCTCTTTTAGCAGCTTCCAGATTAGTATATCCTTCCGCTGTACCGCGGTAATAATACTGACCGCCTTTTTCCCAGAATTCCTGTGTACTATTGACCCAATCGGGGGTAGAAGTCGCTGGAATCGTTTCCAACACTTTTACACTCAATTGGGGAGTTTTTACTACGTTTTTAGAGTTGCAAGCTGTCATTAGACCTAACCCAGCCAGCAATATTCCAAACATCAAGCTTCTTTTCATATACACTCCTTATTGTTTATTTAAGTAATTTATAATTTTCCGTAACGGGATATATTTTGTCATTCCTGTAGTGTCATTTTTATTTGAATAGGGATAATCAATAGACCAAATATGATTTGGGTCTTCTTTCTTCTTGTCCTCATTTTCCTGTTTATGCTTTTCACATAACAAAGGACAAGTATAGTCAATCTCTACGAACATCTGATGAGTATCTTCATAATACTTTGTCAGCAAGACCAAATAGTCCGCTTGGTTGTTACAGCTCTTCTCTGAGCATTTACACATAATACCTCCTTATTACATTTAGTTGTTACAATAATTTCTCTTTCATCATAAATTTACCGACAAAAAAGCGGCAACTTTATTTAAGAGCTGTTAGCACTGACCCCTAAATAATAATCGCCGCTTGCCTACCCCATATTTCATGGGGTAGGCACAAAAGCAGACGATTATTTGATGAGTGCTAACATGCTTCAGAAGAGAATTTCCCTTCTTTGCTCGGTGTGGGCTTGTCCCACACTTCAACAAATAATCTTCACAAATTGTATGTGCTACTTTTTAATTTTGTTCTGGCTCCTTCTGTTAACTTTTCTTTATTGTACTATATTACAAATAGAATGCGTGAGTGTTATTTAATTCCCCTGCAAATCAGCTATTTTGAAAAAATAGATACTGCGTATAAGGCATCTGGTTCGCGGTTTTTGTCATAAATACTGCTTTGGCTATGGATTGGAAGTGGCGAAATGTGGCGGAATAAAGAATACTGGCAGCTCTTATTTACCAAATCTAACAGGCCTTGGTGGGCCAGATTTGGTTATAGGTATGCTGCCAGTACAGTTCGTATATTATTATGTAGCGTAACTTTAATGATAGTTTACTGGTTAATTAAATCACTTATTACAGATTTCATTATAATCCAAACCTATTGTACTTGGAGCGACATCATAAGTACGGTCTAGGTCGTCCAAACAGACGGAAAGAACTTCCTCGTTTTCCATTACATAGGTTAGCAGTTCCGAATCCTTTTGACCCTTTTTCATGTCCATCTGAATACTTTCCACCAACCACTGTAATGCTTGTAATGATGCTTTGGCTATATTTCGTTCCCGTGTAGCGGAGAAATGAAATTCTTGGGCTTGTGTTCCGTGGGGCCCTGACACTGCAATCCATACCGTACCGACCGGTTTTTGTGCACTTCCGCCCGTAGGGCCTGCAATGCCCGTAGTGGCCACGGCCCAATCGGCTCCCGTTAAACGTTTCACTCCTTGCGCCATTTGTTTGGCGACGGGCTCGCTCACGGCCCCGTAGTGTTCTAAATCTGTTGCGCTCACTCCCAGTCCCTTGTTTTTCAGTTCATTAGAATAAGCCACCACTCCGCCTAAAAAATAATTCGACGCACCGGGACGGCGGGTAATTAAACGAGCGATATTTCCTCCGGTGCAACTTTCGGCGCAAGCAACACTCACGCCGGCTTGTGCTAGAGTTTGTAGTAAAAGATCTTCCACGGGCTCTTCACCGGCTAAAACTGTATATCCCTGCAAAGAGGTTTCTAATTGTTTACTGAAAATAGTCAACTGCTCGGCCGCCTGTTCCCCTTTGGCTGTTAAGCGCAGCCGTACATAACCGGGCGAGGGCAAATAAGCCAGCCCTACTTCAGACGGTAAATTTTCCTCAAAAGAACGCAAATGCAAGGCCAGTTCCGCCTCCGGTATTTGCAACACCGTCCACATATTGTACCTTACCAAATCAGCCCCCAAGCGCGCCGTTAAACGGGGAAGGATTTCTCGCTCCACCAAATACTCTGCCTCAAAGGGAACGCCGGGAATAGAAACAACAATTTTCCCGTCCTGCTCAAACCACATGCCGCTGGCTGTCCCCTTGGGGTTGGGCAATACTTCACACTTTTCCGGCAAATACGCTTGACTCTTGTTATATTCATTCATTTGTGCACGCGGATAATGCGATAAAAACTCCTCCACGCGCTTATAGGCTGCTTGATTAAATACCAGTTTCGTATGGAAATAATCAGCTAATGTTTTTTTGGTCACGTCGTCTTTGGTAGGGCCCAAACCGCCGGTTATCACTACTACATCGGCCTGATGCAACGCCTGATCCAAAGACTCAACAATGGCAGACGGCTTATCGGAAATACTCTCTGTACGCAGGGTATCCACTCCGATGCGGGCCAGTTGGTCCGTAATAAAACGGGAATTAGTATTTAAAATTTGTCCCAGCAGGATTTCATCCCCAATCGTAATTACAATGGCTTTCATACGTTTATTGTAGCATTTGCACCGGTAATCGCCAACAACCCTTTTCTAACTGTTTTTTGTCCTTGGAAAAGCACAACTGATTTGGCATACTAGTTTTAATTATGGCCCAATTACATGAACTAATCATTTTATTTTTTGTGGCGGTATTTTCAGCCTCTGTGTTGCCATCGCAGGCGGAACTGGTTTTATTTGCCTTTTTGGCCATTGGCAAAGAAAGTGCTCTGCTACTCATCGTAGCCGCCACCGCCGGCAATACATTGGGAAGTTTAGCCAACTATTACCTCGGACGTTCTATTCTGCACTGGCAGGATAGGAAATGGTTTCCCTTTAAGCCAAAATACATGCGTAAGCCACGCGCACTCTTTGAAAAACACGGACATATTACTTTACTACTGGCCGGGGTACCGTTTATCGGCAATCCCATTACCGTGACTGCGGGCATGTTGCAAGTGCCCCTGTGCATCTTTATTCCCTTGGTAGCGGCGGGAAAAGGCTTGCGCTACATACTGGTATGGTTGATTTATGTGGGAATGCGCTGAGGGCTATTTAGACCGATTCTTTTTTAGAAGTAATTCTTTCCCCGCGCAGATTGAATTTGGAAAAAACGAAATAATTTTCCATTTTTTAGACTGAAAATAGTGTATTACACTTGAAGCCGCTAAAGAAGCCGCGGCCTTTTTATCACATTTTTCCCCTGTTTTAGGATGTTGATTTTTCTTCATTTTTCCCCCCGGAAATGAAATAATCAAACCTTCTGATAATCTAATTATTAAACATTAATTTTTACATATAAAAACATTATATAATATCTATCACAAACTCGGATATATTTTGCTAATATAAATACAAAATAGGAGCAGATATGGAACTGGAACACGCAATTCGTACACGCCGCAGCGTGCGAAAATTTTTAGACCAACCCGTAGAGCGGGAAAAACTCAATGCCTGCTTGGAAGCCGCCCGTTTGGCTCCCTCGGCCTGCAATTCGCAACCGTGGCATTATTTAGTGATAGACGATCCGAAAGTAAAAGAGGCTTTTTGCAAAGAGGCTTTTAGCGGGGTGTACAATCTAACGCAATGGGCCGCCGCCGCGCCTGTGCTAGTAGTTGTTATATCCGATAAAGGAAATTTTACCAGTCGAATCGGCAATTATTTTCGCCGTACGGAATTTTACTTGGTAGACCAAGGTATTTCCGGCGAACATTTTGTTTTGCGTGCTCACGAATTGGGACTGGGCACTTGTTGGATTGGCTGGTTAAATTCTGCCAAAGCGGAAAAGTTTTTTCACCTTCCCAAAGGAAAAAAGATAGAGCATCTAATTGCCGTAGGGTATCCGGCCCCCTCTGCCGCGGACGACAAACCGCATCCGCGAAAGAAACTCGAAGAAATGTCTAGTTACAACGAATATAAATAAATGATAATCCCCGTCCTATGACGGGGATTTAAAATTTAGCATCAGTTTATGATTTTCTCTTCAAACCATTTCACAATCCAATCCGGTTTGTAGTCAATAATTTTTTTGTTGTGGCGAGTATAACTTTCCGGTGGCGCAAAAATTTGCTTTTCACGCGGCAAATGCGGATAAAGATGATTGGTTACCACTTCTATATTGGGATACCACAAGTTGTGCACCTTGGGATCAATCCAATGCTGTAAGCCCAAATTACGTAGCCCCAGCCCCGCCGAAGCCGCCCAAAAAACAGAATTTACCGCTATCACATAGAGCGCATACTTTTCCTTTAACAAAGATAGTAAATGCCACGTATCATTAATTGCCAATTTTTTAATGTCTAATTCCAGGTAATCCGGATGCGCCAGCGGCCCGCCTTTGGTAACACTTAACACTAGATAATTGAGCGCGGTTAACTGTTGCACCAAAGCAGTCATGTGCGGATAAGTGTAATTAGATCCGCGGGAATCCAGCTGTAAAAAGATAATTCCTTTTTTAGTCGCTGCTTTGGAAGAAATTTGTTGTAGATATTCTTGAACGGCCGGAGCCGGTTCTGCCGGGAAATACATGACAGGAGCGGGCACTTGCGCCGGAACCGGTAAATTAAATGTTTCAAACAAACTGCTGACGCGGTGCGGCACCTTTATACTGTAATCGTAATACACCGGCATCACCAAAAATCCTTCCGGAATTTGCGGCAAGGCAGTCGTATAATCATAATTTTTCCAAATCAACGGATGGCGAAACCCCTCAAAGTAAAACACTTTTTCAAAGTTAGGATTTCCTTCTAATAATTTGCCCACCAGCGGTGAATTGTTGCGGTCAAATTGAGCACCCACATATCCATAAAAAGCCAACGAAGGAAACTTTTGTTTTAAGGCGGCCAGCACGGGAGTCGTGTACAAATAATCTCCAATCCCCATAAAAAAGATAAAAGCAATCCCTTTTATTTTTGGATTTACTGCCAGAGCCTTTTCGATATCATAATACACATGTTCCCGCCGATATAATGGCCGGCAAATGCGGTACCAATTTTTATCTATGGGCAAGGTTTCCGTCGGAGAAGCAGACGTTTGTTTTTGGTCAAATTGATACCAAACAGGCGTGGGGACTTTTCCCAGTCCGAACATTTGATGCCCCGCCCAACGCAACATTTCATAAGCCACGCATAACGGACGATGTGTATAAAGAAAATGTTTCATGTCTTTAGTGTAGCAAATCTGTTGCAACAGCTGCAGTAGGTTATACTGTAAATACTGCATGATACAAAGACAATCTTGTTCCCTGAGAACAGAAAGAATAAAAAAGCACAAAAAAGACCGCTCGTAAGCGGTCTTTTTATTTCAACATTCAAGACTTACTTGAAAGGTTGACTGCTGGGGTAACTCATACGTTGGTTATATGACTCCCAAGATTCGCCATCCATGGGTCCGGGAAGTAAATAGCTCCAGAAACTTTTTTTCTTTTTCGATTTTGTTTCCGTTGATTTTTTGGCTTTCGGTTTAGCCGCAGTTTGTTTGCAAGCGGGCTCCGCTTGGCCGTTTAGTACTTCTGCGGTTCTATCACTCAAAGCGAGTATTTTACCCTCTTTTCCATAATAGCAGAGAGGGAGTTGGACCTCTGCTTGCTGAGCCGGTTTGGCTTGTTGGGCAGCAGCCTCTTTGGGTTGTTGCTGTTGAGCTTGTTGAGCTTGCTGAGCTTGCTGAGCCTTTTGTTGTTGGGCGCGCAATTGAGCAATGCGTTGCTTTTGCGCTTCTTTTTCTACCTGTTGCATAGCTGCTTTAGTACGCATCTCTAACAAATACTCTTCGCCATAGCCGTTAATATCGCGAACAGTACCCCATCCTAGCGCCTGAGCCGCCGCTGCGGCCGTTGCAACTACTGTTGCACTGATAAGTATGTTCTTTATGTTCATGTTCTTTTCTCCGTTTTTATTCAAATTAAAAACCCCACATTCTTTTTAAATGTGGGGTAAATAAATTCAAAATCTAATTTTTAACTATTTACACCCACCAACAAGTCCGGTCCCTTCACACATTACGGCAAAGGAATTAATTGCTACTACCATGGACAAGTTAGGAGTATAAATTGCTTTCATATAAGAAAGTATAGCACACATTTGTATTTCGTGTCAATAAAATTTTATACTATGGATATTATGACGGATCTAAACGACTTACTCAAACACACTTCCCGCAGTTTATATCTCAGTGCACGGTTATTGCCGCGCTCGGTGCGGGATGCGTTTTGTGTAGCTTATTTGTTGTGCCGTTACGCCGACAGTATCGCAGACACTTCTTTAATTGAACCGGCTAAACGCCTTACTTGGATACAACAATTTCCTACGCTTATTTTGCAACCGCAACCTCAAAAAGTACAAACGCTCATTGACGATATTTCTTCTTCAGCATCTACGATGTATGAAGAAAAATTACTGCGTCATTTTATAGACTGTGTTGCCGAATTTAAGAAATTAGACAACTGGAAAAAAGAACTTATCTTGACCGTAGTACAGGCCGTATGTGCGGGCATGAAAATTGACTTGCAAACATTTCCCGCCGAAAACTCAGGCGGCGTAGCCGCTTTCCAAACACAACAAGAATTGGAACACTACTGTCATTTAATGGGAGGCGCACCCGGAATATTTTGGAGTGAATTGTTGGCGCATACGGTTAAGCTAAAATCCGATACTGCTTCTTTCCTAAAACTGGGCGAACAAATCGGAGATGCTTTACAGATT
This sequence comes from Elusimicrobiaceae bacterium, assembly GCA_017528825.1. Lineage (NCBI taxonomy): Bacteria > Pseudomonadati > Elusimicrobiota > Elusimicrobia > Elusimicrobiales > Elusimicrobiaceae > Elusimicrobiaceae bacterium. The sequence goes on from JAFXOI010000001.1 coordinate 197,758, forward strand.
GTAAACATTTTGCGAGATTTACCGCGCGATCTACGTATCGGACGTTGCTATTTTCCGCAAGCGGATTTACAAACCGCCTCGCTAAGCGCGCAAGATTTATTCGCCGCATCCAGTAGTTCCCGTTTTGAACCTATTAAACAAAAATGGATTGCCTGGGGGCGAGAAAAACTCTCCGCCGCTCACGAGTATTTGGCATCTATTCCCAAAACGCAACCCCGTCATCGGGCGGCCGTTGCATGGCCGGTATTGTGGGCGGCCGACACACTTAATAAATTAGAACAAGAAAAAAATTTATTAGACACAACCGTCCGCGTTAAAATCCCCCGTTCGCGTATATACGGCACCATGCTCGCCACCCCCCCTGTACTTTTTAGTAATTTTTTATTTTCAAGTTGGCTCCGGACTAAGATTCCCAACGAGAAATAAAATTTCAAAAATACCCCTTGAAATTTTTCAAAATCCGATTATATTAGTAGTACGAAGTACCGCTGGAAAGCATGATGCTGTTGGCTGCAGTTGCTGGTGACACGGCGTGTTGCCCGATTGTGCGAAGGCCCGAGTACATAGCCCCGGCGGGAAAGAGGAACAGGGTCATGAAAATGACATATATGAGCTAAACCCCCGAAACATAATTGCGGGGGTTTTTTATGGCTTGCAAATGCAGTTTATTTTCTTTCAAAAAAGCGCACTACCCTCAGGTGGTGCGCTTTTCGGTAAATCAGTACGCTTATTTCAATTCAGAAGTACAATGCGGACATTTTGTTGCTTCCAAAGCAATTTCGCTGCAGCAATAAGGACATTTCTTGGTCGTTACCGGAGCAGGAGCTTCTTCTTTGGGAGCATTGAGTTTGTTAATGGCTTTGATTAACAAAAACACACAGAATGCCACAATCACAAAACTGATGACTGCGTTTAAGAAAAGACCTAAATTTAAGGTAGTGGCACCGGCGGCTTGCGCTTCTGCCATGGTGGCATAATGAGCGGCCCCGTTGGCGCCATCTTTGATTACCACGAACCAGTTGGAAAAATCTACTTTTCCCAGCAGTAACCCTAATGGCGGCATTAAAATGTCTGCTACCATTGAGTTCACAATTTTTGTGAACGCACCGCCGATAATGATACCGACAGCCATATCAATTACGTTTCCGCGCATGATGAATTTCTTAAACTCACCAATCATACTTTTCATGCTTTTTTCTCCTTTTGTATAAGTCCGGCCGCTTGAAGTAACGGCGCATACAAATCTTGTTCCGGCGGATATTTCAGTTCCGACGGGTTTGTGTGGTCTGTAAAGTCCACCTTGGCCCCCGTAATAACTGCTAGCGGCGTTTGCTCGTCCCGTTCCCCCATGGTCACGGCTGCGGCTGCAGCCAGTCCGTCTGCCAAATTGACGAGTGTGGTCTGAAGCGGTTTTCCAAAAATATCTTTTTTGCCGCGCTCATCGCGCACACCCTTAAATCCGCTATAAGCCACCGCCGCCCCGATAACACCTGAACGCAAGGGCAAAATCATACTATCGGTAACAAGCACTCCCAGTTGTTTCACCCCATAGTGTTTACAAAGAGCTTGGCGCAACTGGGCCGCACAACCGTATAGATCCGGCGGCAACCAAAGCAAATATCCGTTGGCATTGGATTCATCTACCCCGCCGTTGGTCATGATCATACCGTTTTTGATGGTTAACCAAGCTAGTTTAGTGGGCAATACGCTCTCACTTTCTCGGCGGATTAAATCTATTTTTTGAGAGGCGTTTTCGTATTTTACCGCACAGCCCTTCCACAAACAGAACAGTTTGGAAGAAACCACTACAATATCTTTTTCCGCTACTTGCGAAATATGCCGACCGATAAAGTTCGGCAAATCCTCATTTAGTTGAAAAATAGCGGTACGATACGGTGTAATATGCATATTACGCAAAAGGGCCCACAAACGCCATAAATGCCTGATTGGCCAAGAACATCCCTTCAAAAGTTAATTTTAGTAAATCTGCTTTTTGCTCTACAAGTCCAAGGCGTAGCAAATCCGCTATTTCCGCAGAAAACAATTGCTGTTGCCGGGCAGACAGCCGCACTCCGCCCAACAAACGTAAACCCAACATAATCGTTTCCCCTTCTTTTGCTTTACCGGTTAATTCTTCCGAAAAATCTACCGGCGATTGCTGGGTCTGCATTCGGCGGATATATTCCAATACGGCGGGGCTATTGCTGCGGCGCGCCCCCCGTTGATACGAGGCCGCCGCACTTCCCAACCCCAGATATTCTCCGTTGCGCCAATAATTGATATTGTGCTTACTTTCATATCCGGGCCGCGCAAAATTGGAAATTTCATAATGCGTATATCCGGCTTCTTCCAACATAAAATGCGTTTGTTCCCATTCACGGCGAATGAGATCTTCGTCTGCTTGTACTCCTTGCCGGTAAAAAGGAGTGCCTTCCTCCACTTGTAAAGCATATACGGAAATATGTTGCGGAGCTAAAGAAATTACTTTTTTTAGACCGGTTAAAAATTGAGTTTCGCTGTGACCGGGTAACCCGGCAATTAAATCCACATTGATATTTTGAAAGCCGGTTTTACGAGCCTGCTCATAAGCAGATAAAAACATCTCCGCTGTATGTATCCTGCCAATACGTTTCAGAACCGAATTGTCCAAACTTTGTAGTCCGATACTCAATCGGTTAAAACCTTGCTGATGCAAAAAATGCAATTTTTCAACGGACAAACTTTCAGGATTAGCTTCTAAAGTACTTTCGGAAAAAGAAGAAATTGGGCCGAAATTAGCACTCACCACCCCACACAATTTTTCCAATTGTTCCACGGAGAGTAAACTGGGAGTACCTCCTCCCACGTATAAAGTGTCAAAACGATATTTTTTGTAGGATTGTGCTTCCAAAGCCAATGCACTTAAATAGGTGTCTATATGTTCTTGTATTCCGGCAAAAGAAGCAAAGTCACAGTACTGACATTTTTGACGACAAAAAGGAAGGTGTAAATAAAGACCGCCGCAAGTTATTTCGCTCATGCTTTTCGTTCTGCTTCATGGCGCAGATAAGCAAAGATAAACGGGTCCAAATCCCCATCCATCACGGCAGTAATTTGAGAACTTTCATAGTTACTGCGCAAATCTTTTACCAACTGATATGGCATAAATACATAGGAACGGATTTGATGTCCCCACGCAATTTCTCCCTTTTGGCCATAACGTTTTTCTGCCTCGGCACGTTTTTTATCCAGCTCCATTTCATACAAACGGGCTTTGAGCATTTTCATGGCTGTTTGGCGGTTTTGCAATTGGCTTCTTTCAATACGACAGGAAACGACAATCCCCGTTGGTTTATGCAGTAAGCGCACCGCACTTTCCACCTTATTTACGTTTTGCCCGCCATGACCGCCGGCGCGGGAGGTTTCTAGCTCAATATCACTTTCCGGAATTTCAATATTAATTTCTTCATCAATATCCGGTAACACATCCACCGAAGCAAAAGAAGTATGGCGCCGGGCATTGGCATCAAACGGAGAAACCCGCACCAACCGGTGCACGCCGTTTTCTCCCTTCAAATATCCATACGCATAAGCCCCTTCAATCATCAGGGAAGCATTTTTAATGCCGGCTTCTTCCCCGGGCAAAGTATCCAAAACAGATACTTTCATACCATGCTGTTCGGCCCAACGGGTGTACATCCGCAGCAACATTTGCGCCCAATCACACGATTCTGTGCCGCCTGCACCGGCATGAATGGTTAAAATAGCACGCAGTTTATCATGCGGATCGGAAAGTGTAATTTCAAATTCTTTTTTCTCTACTTGCTTGGTCAGCTCTGTCAACGATTCCTGCAATACAGGCAGTTCGCTTTCTGCCTGCATTTCCCGTGCCAACTCATATAAAGTCTGGGCATCTTCCCATTGTTTTTTAAGGGAAGCATAGGTGTCTAAAGCAGTTTTCAAACTATCTATTTTTTGAGTAACCGTTTTGGCTTTATTCTGATCGTTCCAAAAAGAAGGATCCGCCGCCACTTTTTCTTGTGCGGCCAACTCTTGCTCTTTGGCAGGAATATTTTCCATGCTGGCAATTTTTTGGATACGGCCTTCTAAATCCGACAACAAATTTTCAATATCCTTAAATTCTATGTTCATAAATTACTCGTACACAAAAGCCATGACAGAGATTAAAATAGTTAAATAAAAAGCCGCACAGAGCCAAGAGAGCCATTCTCCCCAACGCACGTAAAAACTAAAATCTTGGCCTAGCGGCAACGGTACTTCAGCCGTTAAGACTGCCTGCGTGTTGAGCGGAGCTTGAGAAAGGATTTCCCCGCGGGAAGAAATCACCGCCGAAATACCTGTATTGGCCGCCCGCAGTACCGGCCGGCGCAACTCTACTGCGCGCAACACCGAAGCCGCCAAATGTTGGTACGGAGCATCCGTATCGAAAAACCAAGCATCATTTGTTAAATTGACAAAAAAGCGGGCTCCGGCATGGGCTTGACTTCTCCATAAACGACCGAAAACGGATTCATAACAAATCGTACTCCCGAACGCAATTTGATCCATCGCCAGCAGAGGTTGCTCCCATTTGCCGGCACTAAATCCTCCTAGTTCCCCTAACACTTGTACTTGCGGAAAAATTTCACGCACCCATTTTTCAAAGGGAATAAATTCTCCAAACGGAACCAATTGCGTCTTGTCATAAACAGCAGTCATTTCTCCAGTGGGTGAAAACAAAACAGCACTCACATATTGTTTCTTTTCTTCTTCACGGTTAGAGCCCACTAATTGCCATGCATTATGTTTTCCGAGGCCTTGTTTCAGCCAATCCAAATAAGGTTCTTCTTGGATGGGCCCGGGCGTAACGCTTTCCGGCCAAAGCACCAACATAGGCTCTGTAGCCGCCGCACGGGTATTTAACTCCGACAGCGTATTGTGAATTTCTTCTTCAAATTCCAGACTCCACTTCTTATACTGGTCGATATTGGGTTGCACGATAGCGGCCTGTAAACGAAGTAGCGTACGGGACGTATCATGTCTAAAATACCAATAGCCATATCCGTATGTCATTAAAAACGTTAATAAAGACAAGAGTAAATGAAATAATCCTTTGCGCAAAGAAGGAGTCGCAAAAGCATAGCCGATGCTAAGCCCCGTAAAAGCTACTACAAAACTTACCCCGGCCGCACCGGTCCAAGAAGCAATTTGTATTACCTGCGGCAAATTCCATTGTGAATAGGCTAACGTGAACCACGGAAATCCCAATACATAAGAAGCTAATACCTCGTGCCCCCATTCCAAAGCTACCCATCCCATGGCCGCTAACAACGGAAACAAACCGTGTAGTCTTTTTAAGTAGAAACAACTGACACCAAAAAATGCGAACTGCAATGCCATTAGTGCACTTAATCCAAGCCATGCCGCCACAGAGAGAGCAACACTCAGCCCGCCACCTTGCCAACAAGTAATAAAAATCCAATAGTACAAGCCACTATACACGAATATGCCGGTAAGCCAGGAGTACCAAAAAGAACTGGATAATTGCTGGCAGCGCACCAGCGCCACCGTGAAGGGAGCCAATGCCAACCAAGCCAGCAAACTGTAAGAAGGTTTTGGATATGATAATTTGAATAAGACAGCCGTCAGCAAAGCACACAACAAGACAAAACAAAACCGCCCTGTTTCTATCAAAAATCTCTTCCAACCGGAGGGCTTTTCTTTTGCCTGATCGGTAGAAATATCGTTCAAAAAAGGGCGGTGAAACAAACTCATAATAGTTGACTAATAAATAATCTTACAATGTTTTTCCTGACAAACCGCACGGGCAGAAGCAGAGCATTCCTTCTCGGAAGAACCAACAGAAGGACAGGCTGTCGTTACGGAAAAACGTTTTTCCATTAACCGGGAATATTCCAGCGAAAAATTAGAATTAATTGCTGTCACAAATTCCGGGCCTTTCAAACAACCGCACGGATCTTTATCGACGATAATACATTCTTCACTGGTTTCACACAATCCCAGTTTTGCTTCCAGTTCCGCCCGCTTACGAGCGGCTGCCTCATTTTGGCGTTTTTGTGCTGTTTGCTGTTGTTGTGTTTGATACTCTTCCAATGCCTGTTTGGTAAGCAAAGGAGCTTGCGCCTCTATGGGATCGGGATGCATAAAAAAGATAAAAGCCAACAACAGAACTACTCCGCTGGCTACCAGCAAAAGAATGGTGTGAATTTTTGAAATCATTGTTTCGCTCCGCAACATTTTTTATATTTTTTACCACTGCCGCACGGACAGGGGTCATTGCGCCCGATCTTGTGGCTAACGGGCGGGTCTTCCTCGCCGGATTCTCCGTTGGTCTTGTTATCCGACACTGCCTGTTTTTTAGCAGATACTGCTGGGCGCACCGGCGGTAATTGCAAGCGGAAAATATACCCTACCATCAGATCGCGCACCTTATTCATCATCGCGCTATATAACTTAAACGCTTCTTTTTGATACTCAATCAACGGATCTTTTTGGGCATATCCGCGCAAGCTCACGCTATTTTGCAACTGATCCAACTCATACAAATTTTGTTTCCATGCATTGTCAATAATTTGTAACAACAACATCCGTTCTAACTCGGCGAAATTGACACCTTGCTGCATAAAGAAATCAGAACGTTCGTGATACAATTTCTCCACGATTTCCAAAATTTCGCTCACCAATTGTTCGGTATGTTTATCTTTGGTATTATCTGCATTATATTCAAAAGCATACGGGAACAAAGAACGTAAAGTAATGTTGAGCGTTTCAAAATTACATTTTTCCGGATGGCGCGGGACAAAATGAGTGGCTACGATTTCTTCCACCACTTCATCTATCATTTTCAGTACGGTGTCCGTCATATCTTCACCGTCTAAAATGGCATTACGCAAGCCATAGATTGCCGTGCGTTGTTGGTTCATTACTTTATCGTAATCTAACAAATGTTTACGAATATCAAAGTTATGACCTTCTACCATACGTTGCGCGCCTTCAATCTGGCGGCTGAGCATACGCGACTCAATGGCTTCTCCTTCTTTCATACCCATCTTTCCCAAAATGGCACTAATTTTGGCCGTATTGGCAAACAACCGCATCAGCTCATCTTCCAGCGAAATATAAAAGCGGGAATTACCCGGATCTCCTTGGCGGGCGCAACGACCGCGTAACTGATTATCAATGCGGCGGCTTTCATGCCGTTCCGTACCGATTACATGCAAACCGCCTTGACTCAACACATATTCCTGTTCTTTTTCATCAGCCGGATTACCGCCCAGCACAATATCCGTACCGCGGCCTGCCATGTTGGTAGCAATCGTCACCGCTCCTTTGCGGCCGGCTTGGCTGATGATTTGGGCTTCCATTTCGTGGTATTTGGCATTTAACACTTTGTGCGGGATGCCTCTGGCGCGAAGCATATTTCCCAGCTTTTCGGATTTTTCAATAGAGCGCGTACCCACCAATACCGGAGCACCTTGTTTCCAAAGCATTTCTATTTCTTCCACAATCGCGCGGAATTTATCTTTCTCTGTCAAAAACACCAAATCCGGATAGTCTCTGCGCTTCGAAGGACGGTTGGGGCGAATTTCCACTACATCGAGTTTATAAATTTGCCAAAACTCATTGGCCTCTGTCATAGCTGTACCGGTCATACCGGACAGTTTCTTGTAAAGTTTGAAGAAATTCTGGAAGGTAATCGTAGCCAATGTCTGGTTTTCTTCTTTAATAGATAAACCTTCTTTGGCTTCGACCGCCTGATGCAGGCCATCACTCCAGCGGCGTCCCGGCATTAAACGTCCGGTAAATTCATCTACAATGATAACCTCGCCGTCTTTGACTACATAATCCACATCCCGTTCATACAAGTGATGTGCACGCAAGGCTTGATTAATGTGATGCACCCATTCGGATTGCACATCATCATATAAATTCGGCACATGCAAGAAATTTTCTGCCTTGGCAATACCCGTTTCGGTAAGTGTAGCGGTGTGATTTTTTTCATCTACAATAGCATCGTAACCGGCCGCCAAATCAATATGCTCATATTTGGCTTTCACTTCATCATTTTCGGTGATTAAACGTACCTTTAAGGACGGAACGAGCCGATTAACAATATAATACTTGTCTGTACTTTGATCCGACGGGCCGGAAATAATCAGCGGGGTGCGTGCTTCATCAATTAAAATGGAGTCCACTTCGTCTACGATACAATAATTAAGCGGACGCAAGACCCGGTCTTGGCGGGTAATCACCATATTATCACGCAAATAATCAAATCCCAATTCATTGTTGGTTACGTAGGTGATATCTTTTGCATACATTTCGCGGCGTTCTATATTTCCCATATCATGGTTAATATATCCTACCGTTAATCCTAAAAATTCATGTATTGGCCCCATCCACTGACGGTCACGGCGGGCCAAGTAATCGTTCACGGTAACTACGTGTACCCCTTTACCGGTTAAAGCATTCAAATAGGAAGGCAATACCGCTACCAAGGTTTTTCCTTCCCCGGTGCCCATCTCGGCAATTTTGCCTTGATGCAGTACAATACCGCCCAACAGTTGCACATCGTACGGGCGCAATCCGATTACCCGTTTGGCAGCTTCCCGCACTACCGCAAATGCCTCCGATAAAATATCGTCCAAGGTTTGGCCTTGGGCTAAACGGTCCTTAAATTCTTGGGTTTTGGCTTTTAACTGCTCGTCTGAGAGTGCCTCCATTTCCGCAGCGAAATGATTGGCTTTATCCACATAATGTTGAATTTTCTTCAAATCACGTTCGCTTTTTGTTCCAAAAATCTTATCTATTAACATTCGAATCATACAATATCTTTTTCCTCTCAATGGGTTATTTATATATTAAATCAATTTATACGGACGTCCTGCAACTATACACATAAAAACCGCTACACCTCTTTTAGTAGGTGTAGCGGCGGAAATGGATAATTTATTTGGCGACCGGTTTTTTATGATTAGCTTTTACATCATGGGTAGCGGACTGCAAGGCCGTCAATTGTTCGGTCTGTGCCTTGTCGTAAGCGTCCTGCATATCTTTCAAATAATAACTCACCGTGTCATCAATTTGCCGGGTAGCATTCTTTTTCAAAGCACGAAGTTCGGCCTTCAGATCTTTGACTTTTTGTTTTAACTGAGCCACCTGTTCTTTCTTTTGTTCCGACGACAAATCAGTCGATTTTTTAGTTTCTTTAATTCGTTTTTTATAGAATGTTACTTGTAAATTTCTGACATCTAATGTGTTTTGATAAATGGACTGCACCACCGGCAATAAACTCTCTCTGGTAGTTTGATCGAGCGCTTCTAAATTGCTACCGGATACCTTTTGCAGTGTTCTGCCTTCAAAATAAGCATAACGAATGGTGTATAACTGCAACGAATTATCAAAATTTTTAGCCAGTGCAATTAATTCTGCCTGATTTTCCTCTGTATTGGGCATCGAAACAGAGGTAACCAACTCCTGAAGGATTTTTCCGTAGGAGTCATTCTGGGTGGCTTTTTCTAGGGCGGAAGGATTATATTGGGCAAATGCCGCCAAGACATCTTCTTGTCCTAAATTTTGTTTTCCCTGCACCCAGCCGGCAGAAAGCAAAAAAGAAACAGCTATAAACATCCATTTTTTATGCATATTTATCCTCTCCTGTAAGGTTATATTCTTATTTTGCTATTTATTGTAAAAAAGGTCAAGTAAAATTTAAAATTAAGAAAAGAATTTGTTATACTAGAAGAGTAGTAGCGCAGTATACAATTTATTCTGTTTTTGGAACCGTGTGCAGAACACGGGGTATTATCTGTAAAGATAATCCAACGCTAATCCAAAAACAGCCGATATTAGGCACATAATAAAGGGCCTTATAACCCCTTTGTTGTGTGCCGAGTGTTTGCCACCCCTTTGGGAGTGGCAAACCACGGCTGTTTATGATGTAAGACCTTAGCGTTGGCTTACAGATAAACAGCCGTTTTTGTTGGGTTTCATAAACAGAAAAGGAGAAATTATGAAACACAACCAACAAGCATTTACGCTAGTAGAGTTGTTAGTAGTGGTACTGATTATAGGGATCTTAAGTGCTGTAGCAGTGCCTATGTATCAAGGAGCAATTGATAAAAGCCGCTGGAGCACTTTACTGACCCCGGCCAAAGCACTACAAACTGCCCAAACTGCCGCCTATATGGAAAACGGAGCATACGCAGAGGATACCAGTGCTTTAGTTTTGTCTTTACCTGGAGAAGCGCAAGATAATAAATATATTATGCCGGATGCCGAGTATAGCATAGACACCAAAAGTGCCAACCAAAGTACCATTACCGGGCAATTAGATACGCTGCCGAATGTAAGACTTTCTATGGCACTTAAAAATCCGGAAAGTTATTTATTTTGTGAAGCCAAAAGCGGAGATGCACGCGCAGAACGCTTGTGTAAAAATTTACTAGCCGGACAAAAGGCAGGCAGTAAAAACGGCTATGATAAATATATCCTAGATTATCCGGGTACGTGTGCGTGGGCCAATACGACGGGGCAATGTTATGTGAGCGAAGAAGCCCGCTGCAGTGCCATGGGTATGCCATATGCAAATGGATATTGTGGCTATACTGAGGAACAACGGAGAGATATTAATGAAGGTGGGATATGTACGGGCACTGTAGAACAAGGATGTGCACGTTCGGTTATAAACGAGGGAGGACTTTGCAAGGGGGATGGGCATAATGCATGTGGTTGGTCCACGTTCAATCTAGGCGGTAAATGTACAGGTACCGTATACGGTGGTTGTAATTTTTCAGTTTTTAATGCAGGAGAATGTAATGGAAACTCTACATCGGGCGCCGCTTGTATTTATAATACATTTAATGAAGGAGCAATTTGTAATGGTAATGTAGGAGGAAATTGCAACTCCAATACTTTTAATGGTGGAAAATGTATTGCAAACAACTCGAATACATGTTGGGGAAGTACTTACACCAACGGCGGTTGTTGCGAAGATTACGGAAAAGGATATTGCCCGGCAGACGCCCCCAAGTGCTCGGACTAATATCCCATGCGTCTTTATATCAAAATACCCGCTTTGAAAGCGGGTATTTTGTCAGATAAGGAAATTTCGATTAACGAGCAGCTGTGCGAAAGAAATTACCTCGAGTGTTACGCGCCAAACGAGGCATTCCTGTCATTTTGTTGGCCTGTATGAGCACTTCCTTGGTATTAGGTTGCACCGTAGTTTCAGCGGCGCCGAAAATATCACCTTCTTTGATGACACCTAATTTGCCATGGCTATTGATTTGCACTTCTAATTTCAAGTCGCCTTCTACCGTAGAAGCCAGCAAATCATCTTCTCCCAGTTCAAAAGCAAGCGGAAATTTAGGGTTGACCACTCGTTTAATAGCCACCGGCACATCCGCTTCATTTTTCACAATGATGGCGCAGGAATTGTTATCTGCTTCCGCTACGCTTGCCAATCGTTCCGGTACAGTAATTGTACCGCTAATGGCAAAACGAGCCGGACGCACTTGTCGATGCACACACATCCAACATATCGCCAAACTAATTGCTACTACTACTAATACTAATTTCTTCATAATTTACTACTGGCTTATTGTTTGAAAAAGCCCCACAAGTTTTGATTGTATACCCAGCCGCGGCATTTGCCTTGTTTTTTATCGGCCGGATCATCTTCTACTTGGATCCAGCTCCCTTTCTTAGAAATATATTTGAACGGGTAACCTTTCTCTACCGTGCACACAATTTCTGTGCTGGTGCCCGGCCCTTTGCGTACGTTTAAGTCCACTTTGGCAGACATGCCGCCGTTAGGGCTGAGCAAGGAAGAGGAAATCCAACCGGAAAATCCTTCAAAATCTTTCACTTGCACCCATTCTTTATCGGAGCTGGCTTTGACCATGATTAACGGAGTATATTTCCACGCATACCACTTGACGGCACATTTAGTACCGGCACAGGTACGAATATTAGCCTTCGTAGTGTTCACACTCGCGTATTTCTGAGCGAACACAGGAGCTACTAGACCCAACATCAATACAACAGCTGTAATTTTTTTCATCGGTTAAATATCTCCTTCCTGACAAAATAGAATCTACTATACAAAGTATAGCAAATATTATATGGGTTTTGCCAACCCCCTCCCTTTTTTAGATAAAACCAAAAAAGCTATAATAAGGAAAATAGTTAGCAGGAGAAATCAGCATGAAAGAACAAGTACAACAAGTAATAGATCAAATTCGCCCCATTCTGCAAGCAGACGGCGGAGATATACAGCTCGTTGGGGTAGATGAAAAAACCGGTATCGTGACCGTTGGTTTACGTGGACGATGCGGGGGTTGCCCGGCAGCCCAAATGACCCTCAAAGCTGTCGTAGAACGCAAAATTAAAGAGATTGTTCCGGGTGTCACGGCTGTAGAACGTGTGTAATTTATGAAGATAGACTTGCATACCCACTCTGTGTTTTCCGACGGCACTTCTTCTCCAGAGGAAGTAGTGTACGAGGCGCGCAAGGCCGGTGTAAAACTCTTTGCACTGTCCGACCACGATACCACAGAGGGGGTTTTGCAAGCACAAACAGCCTGTCAAAAACAAAGCATAGAATGGGTAAGTGCCGTGGAAATCAGCACCCGCGAGCATGACCACTTACATTTTTTAGGCTATCAAGTAGATTTACAAAATTCCGCTTTTCAACAATTCCTACGCACGAACCGCGAAAACCGCAATAACCGTATTCGCAAAATTATTTCCCAATTAGCTCAAAACGGAATAGACATTACGGAAGAAGATGTTTTTGCTTTGGCCCCTCATACCGTATCCCGGGCTCACGTGGCTGATGCACTGCGTAAGAAAAAAATTGTTTCTTCCCGCCAAGAAGGATTCCGCAATTATTTAGTACCCGGCCAAATAGGTTATGTGCCTTCGGCCGGCGTGACTGTAGTAGAAGCTATCCAAGAAATCAAAAAAGCAGGAGGACTGGCGGTGATGGCCCATCCGGGACTCGTACAAGAAGTATGGGATTTCCCAAAATGGGTGGAAGCCGGATTGGACGGCTTAGAAGTGTTTTATCCCGCTCACAGCTATACCTTAAAACAAGAATTGCTTAAAATTGCACGTAAGTATGACTTGCTGGCTACCGGAGGATCTGACTATCACGGGCCCCACGCCAGCCGTAACGCTTCTGTAGGAATGTCCATCCCCACTCCGTATGCAGACCGCCTTTTGCGTAAACTGCTAGGCAAATAAATTAGTACGCCGGGGCTTCTCCCCCGTCAAAATCAATCCAATCATCTTCTTCATTGTTTATGTCAGTGGCATCCGTCGGATTTTCCGCGTTGCCATCTGCTTTTGGCGCGCCCATAAATTGTTGCATTTGAGTACGCAACCAGTTCCATCCGGAAATCTCAGGCGTTCCTTCTCCTTCTAAACGATGGGAAGAAATCTCCATACCGAAGAGGAATATTCCACTCAATAAGACAGCCGGTAACAGGAAGGATACCCAGGGGCTACCACTCCATTCCAGTAATGTACCGAACAAAGCCGCCAGTCCAAAAGTTACTACGGAAGTGGCTGACAACATAGCCGAAACCGTATTGGATATTTTACGTGTATGATCTGCTGTATATCCGCCTACAATCGGAGATATGTTGGTAAGACCCAAAGCGGCCAGCACAACCCCTGCCATTTGTAATGTCCAAACACCGGAGGCAATTGCCGCCAAAGCCAACAGAACCGCGGCGGAACTGAGTTTGAGCATACTTCCTAAATTTTGTTTCTTAATGATAGTCTTATTACCTATTTTCAAATCATGTTTCATCACAGCCGTACCAAATATTCTGCCTACAATAATCGGTAACGTGAACATAATTAAGGAGTGAATAAGCCACGTATGTTCATCTGCCGGATAATGATCCTTGAACAAATTATTTACGTACAAGCCCAAGATACTCATGTTGGCCCCGTGGGCGATAGTTTTGGCCACACCGTGACGGAAAAGCTGATTGTACTTTTGGCTGCCAAAGAATTCAGTTCCTATCTTTTTAACATCCTGCCACAAGTTGGTTTTTTCCGGAACAAATTCTGTTTCTTCTAAGGTTTGGCTATGCATCTTAAACGCATTATATAATGCCAAGATAGCCATGGTAACAGCGGAATATATCGGGAAATAAACGCTCCAATCCCAAGCCTGTCCTATTACACTTCCCAACCCAATAGCGAGCGGCGGAATCACATAATTGGACATATTTCCAACCACTTGCTTAAAGACACTTAAATACCCTTGTTTAGCTTGATAATCTCCTTTCTTAGTGACGGATAACAAAGTAGGTTTCATAGCCACATCAATAAATGCCGCTCCTATACCCAGAGCAATGAAACTGGCTATTAATAATTGTTTCTTAACTTCGGTAGCAGGACCCATATTGCCCGCAATTCCTCCAAACATCGGCAATACAAAGGCCAATAAGCACAGGGCCATACCAATATTCATGCTGATTAAACGGCCGCGGCTACTGTTGATAGAACCATCCGGATTTCGAGATAACCGTTCTTGCAAAAGCCCCACTACAAACGAGGACAATCCCATAACCACCGAAGTCACCCCGCCGAAGATATACATCTCTTGCTGGCTCAAAGTAAAGGACGCTTTGGCAAAAGTGGCAATTGTGCTAGACACATTTCCAAGACCTGCCAACACATAAATCAAATACATAGGCCATAGATGGTTAATCATCAAGGATAAACCTTCCGCCACTTTACGCAATCCAAAGCCGGTTGTCGCAAATACACGGCCTTCTTTGGTGATGGGGATATCAGCTCTCAAACGAGTGCTTTCAATTTTATCTCTTCTATCCTCTTCTTTATAGGTGCTTTCAAATAAATCGGCTTTTCCTTTTTCTTCTCCGACTACCGCGTATACTTCCTGATTTTCTTTCAACTTAAATCCGGCAGGCGGCTCCACCAACCAATAGTCAATAATTCGGTTGTGATGATATAGCGGAATAGCCATTACCTTATGTTTAGCCGCCAGTGCAGGATTTTCTCTCACTGCTTCTGCGGCAGCCTGCATACGATCTTCCACCGTCTGTAATGCTAATTTTTTTACGGCATCGGGCAGTTTCGTGGCCAAAATGGCTTTATTCAATTCGCTATGATATACCGCCAAGAAGGCCTGATCTTCCACAAACGAATCGATGATGTCTGTTTCCATGGCTAAAAATTCAAATATAGCACGCTGTTTAGCCAAAGGCTGAATTTCTTTCAAAATCTTTGTATATTTGGCTTGCAAGTAACGATTGAGCAGACTATTTCGTTTCTTGGGAGATTGATTTGGATCTGCTGACGTATTTCCTGCGGCAAGAAGGGCCAACAGTTGTGAGGCAAATGCCGAGGAAGTGAACATGCCTGCCAAAGCCGCTTGTTCTTGTACTTCCGCAGTTGCAGTCTCGGTCTGTTGCGCTGTTTCTTCGCCGGTTTCTTCTGCGACGGCCGGAGTGGCTTGTTGAGCCAACGCCTGTTGCGCTCTCATTTGCTGTTGATAGAACGGATTATATCTATACCACCAAGGAGCTATATAATTTAAGTAAAAATAGTCTTGCAGTGTTTGCAATCCGCTTTGGATCTTTCCGGTAATCGAATATCCTTGCCGTTCA